>CAZSTM010000419.1:0-4099 GCA_964609635.1 uncultured Gemmatimonadales bacterium | reverse complement strand
GTTTTTCCGCGAGCTTTCCAAAGAGAAGACCAGGATGTTTCTCACAGTCATGGCCCTGGCCTGGGGAAGCGCCAATACGGTGCTGCTGCTCAGCGTGGGCGAGGGGCTGGGTCGTCAGTTCAAAAAGGGCTGGAAAGGTATGGGAGAAAATGTAATGGTTGTCAGCCCCGGGCGGACCAGCAAGGCCTATGCAGGCTTCCAGCCGGGCAGGAGAATAGCTCCCAGGGAAGAAGATATGGCGTTGCTCAAAAGCCAGGTGCCCCAGATCGCCGGAATCAGCACCGAGTATCGCACGCATACCGAAATCAAATACCGGGACAAAATTATTCGCAAGAGTACGCATGGAGTGCATCCGGCGTTCGGTTTGATGAGGAACATCATCCCGGAACAAGGGGGGCGTTTTCTAAACGACCTGGATCAGCAGCGCAGGCGGCGGGTAATTGTTCTCGGCAACGAGGTACGCGATGAATTGTTCGGAGAGGGAAAACCGGCGGTAGGATCAACTGTCCTGCTCAACGAGATGCCTTTTACCGTGGTGGGGGTGATGAAAAAGAAAATGCAGAACGCCTGCTACTACGGTATGGACAAGGGACATATCTGGATCCCCGCCTCGACTTTCCGGGCCATGTTCAACCCCAGGAATGCCGACAAGCTGATCTATCAGCCGCGGATCGGCGAAGAGGCGGAGGCCAGTAAGGAAGCTCTTTACCGGGTGATGGCCTCCAAGTACCGTTTCGACCCCACCGATGAGGAAGTCTTCTGGGTCTGGAATATGGTCAAGATGATCGAGATAAACAGTAAAATCTTTCTCGGCATAGAGATTTTTATGGGCATTATCGGCGGCCTGACCCTGCTGGTTGCCGGGATCGGGGTGGCCAATATCATGTACGTGATAGTCAAGGAGCGCACCCGCGAGATCGGGATCAAGATAGCCGTGGGTGCCAGGCCCGCGGTGATCATCGGCCAGTTCGTGCTGGAAAGCCTGCTTACCGTGGCTATCGGAGGAGCTATCGGCATGGCGCTGGCTGTCGGCCTGGTCAACGGGGTGAACCTGCTGCCCATCGAAAACGAGGTGATGGATCTGGTCGGCCATCCGGTTTTCAGCCGGCTGCTGGCCCTGATATGCATATCTTTTCTGGGTCTTCTCGGGCTGCTGGCGGGCCTCTTCCCGGCGCGGCGTGCCTCGACTGTGGACCCGGTGGAAGCCCTGCGCTACGAATAGGAGGAGAAAAATGATCAGTTTTAGCAAGGTATCCAAGATTTACGACATGGGGGCGGTGAAAGTCAAAGCCCTTGATGATCTTTCCCTGACGATAGGCAAGGGAGAGTTCGTGGCCATACTCGGGCCCTCGGGTTCGGGCAAGAGCACCCTGATGCACTTGATAGGCTGCCTGGATACGCCATCCGAGGGCACTTACCGGCTTGATGACCGGCCGGTGGAGAACCTGAAACGTAACGACCTGGCGGCGATCCGTAACCGCAGGATCGGCTTTGTCTTCCAGAGCTTCAACCTGCTGGGCTATGCCACGGCCCTGGAAAACGTGGAGCTGCCGATGGTCTACAGGAAAATGCGCGGCGGCGACAGGAAACGTAAGGCCATGGAACTTCTCGAACTGGTCGGCCTTGGCGACAGGGCTAACCATCGGCCCAATGAGCTTTCCGGCGGCCAGAGGCAGCGGGTGGCCATTGCCCGCGCCATGGCCAACGACCCGGAGATCATCCTGGCGGATGAGCCTACCGGCAACCTGGACTCTCAGTCCGGCCGGGAAATCCTGGCGTTGTTCAAGAAACTCCACCAGGCAGGCAAGACCATGATCGTGGTGACCCACGACAAGAATATCGCGGCCGAGACCCGCAGGGTGCTGAACCTGCTGGATGGGAAGTTAGTCAGCGACAGCCTGAACTGAGAGATTTTCAGAAATTACTTGAAAAGAATGGTGTAACTGTTTCTATAATAATGTAAAACGGCAGCATCTAAAGTGGATTTATTAATATTCCCGGAGGTGAACCCATGAACGGAAAGACTGTCAAGCTGGTGGTACTCGGGGTCTTTGTCCTTGTCTTAACCGGGTTTCAAAACCTGAGCGCCCGGCCGCCTTACCAGGAGGAATTCACCGAGAAGTTCGACTTCGCGCCCGGGGGATCGTTCAGCCTTACCAATGTCAGCGGCACAATCGAGATCACCGGCACCGATGAGGAGCGCTGCGAGATCAGTGCGATCAAGATCGCGACCAGAGCCAAAAACCGGGACCAGGCCGAGAAAATGCTGAAGAGGGTGACCATCGAAGTAAAAAGAGATGAAAGAACCATCGAGGTTACCGCAAAGTACCCCAGGGGGAGGAAATCATTTTCCTGGGGGGACAGGGAAGGGGATTCCTCCGAGTCACTCATTGAGAATTTATCCGACACCTGGGACAAATTAGTAGATGCTCTCTCCGGGGACCTGGAGTTCGATTTCGGGACAGGCACGCCGGTCGAGGTGAATTACCGGATCAAGCTGCCGCGGCGCACAACAGTGGAGGTCAGCAATGTCCACGGACAGGTCGAAGTCCTGGAAATCGCGGAAGATCTGGAGGCGAGCCTGGTTAACGGCGATCTTTACCTGACCCGCCTGGACGGCGATATCGAGGCTAAACTGGTCAACGGATCGATGAGAATAACCCGGGCCAGGGGATCGATTGAGGCCAAAATTGTCAACGGCACGATAGATGCCGGGCTGGCTGATTTTGCCGGGAACAGGGGCGCTGAATTCGGCGCGGTCAACGGAGACATCACCATCAGGCTGGATGAATCGGCGGCTGCGGACCTGGAATTTTTCACCCTGAGCGGGGAGATCGAGGTGGAGCTGCCCATAGAAATCAAGGGAAAAAGTGCCAGGAAGAAAGTAACGGCCACTCTTAACGGCGGCGGGCCGCCGATCGAGGTGCACGTAATCAATGGGGACATCAGGTTGAAAAAGATGTAGCGGGAATTTAAAGATACATTTATCTAAAAAGGGGTGTTCGGTATAAGTGAACACCCCTTTTTCATTTATTATAAATATATACGCAATTAACTTAAAGTAAATTATAGGATACTAAGACCCGGTTTCAGGGGCTTTTTCTTTTGATATTCAAGCCGGAAAGAAAAAACGACTGAAAAAAGAATTTGCTCTTGCGGCCGGGATCTTGTAAGATTGACTTTCTAAGAAATCTCTTCTTGTGTTCTGCTCGCAACTCAAAAAGGAATAATAGCGAATGAACTCCCATGAACGTCTGCTTACCGTGCTCGCGGGCGAGGTGCCGGACCGCCCGGTGTTCTCTCCCAATATCTGGCAGTGGTTCGAATACCAGAAGCTGCACGGACTCCTGTCGCCGGAAATCCAGGACTGCGAAACCCAGCTCGAGGTAATGAAATACTTAGGCGTGGACATCTTTTCACGCAACCTGCTGACCGATATCCGCACGAATTGGATCGGCGGGCTTGGCGAGATCGTTTACAAAAATGTAGAGGTAAGCGAGAAAACCCGCGGCAATCACCGCCTGGTGACCTATAAGACTCCCGGGGGCGAGATTTCCGAGGCCTTCCTGTTCGATGAACCGGGCTGCACCCTGGTGCAGGAGGAATACCTGTTCAAGGACTTCGACCGGGAGTACCCGGCCTGGAAAGCGCTGTTCGAGGACATGCAGTTCAGGTTCCGGCCCGACACTTACCGGAAGCTGGTGGAAGAGGTGGGGCAGGACGGTCTGGTGATGGTGGGCGAGTTCACCTGCCCGCTCAAGCAGCTACATTGGCACGCCCGCGCGGACAATTCGATCTACCTGCTGTTCGACCATGAAGCTGAAATGATGGAGCTGATGGAGATCTACGCCGAAAAAGCCCTGGAGTTTTGCCGGGAGCTGGTCAACCGGCATGGGGTCAAAGTGGTTATGACCATGGACAACCTTGACAGCCTGTTCTACACTCCCGATCAGTTCAAGCGCTACTGCGCGCCCTTTTTCCGGCGGATAACCGAGATTTGCCACGATGCAGGGGCCTACTTTTTCAGCCACGCCTGCGGCCGTCAGCGCGACATCCTGGACCAGGTGGTGGCCTGCGGCATCGACGGGCTGGAGGGGAT
>CAZSTM010000418.1:0-4100 GCA_964609635.1 uncultured Gemmatimonadales bacterium | reverse complement strand
CATATCTGCCGGTTGAACCATGGAATCCCTTTTGTTCGATCTTGAGCTCTCGCTCGAGCTCGAGCGGAAGCCCGGTCAATCTTCTGTATTCAGGTATTTCATTATGAAATGAAGTTTCAAAAACGCCCACCAGGGGAACATCACCTAAGATACCCCCGAATAATTCTATGGTTTCAACATACGGCATATTGTGCGCAGGTGCAACAAAAGAGAATCTTTTCATTTCAGCCAGTACATCTTTGGTAAGCCTGCAAGCCCCTCTTTCCGATCCTGCCAACACCGTTTTAAAACCAACCGCCTGAATATCCGAAGTATTTGAAATAACCTGGTTAGACCTATACCAGCTCAAAATTAGATCTAATCCATTTTTAAACCCGAAGATGTCGACCTGTTCTTCTATTTTTGAATTATCACCGACCCTGTGACTGAAATTAGATTTACCTTTAGTATTAATCTTATCGAGATTGGCCTCTCCGATTATAATAACATTATTATTATCATCTATTTCTATGATCTTGGTCTTAAGACTCGTACTGCCGACATTTCCAATAGCAATTTTCATTTTAACCAATCCAGCAGCGCGGCCGTCAAAGTTGCCGGGCGAGAAGTTGCGCAAATCCTCGGTTGTAAAAGGCCGGGTTTGAAGGGGGTTCACCTGCCGCTGGCCAGTTTTTTATGGTACTGTTTGATATAAGCCAGAATTCCGCTCGAGATGGCCTCGGCCGCTTTCTCCCGGAACTTTTTCGTGTGCAGCAATTTTTCATCATTCGCATTTGAGATATAAGCGGTCTCCACCAGGGCGGCCGGCATGTAAGCTCCGCGCAGCACGGCAAAGTTGGCCTGGCGAACTCCCTTGTCCAGTATATTGAGTTGCTTAACCAGCTCCCGCTGGATGTATGTGCTCAGCTCCTGGCTTTCGCGCAGGAATTCATTCTGCGCCATGTCCTGGAGGATCAGGTTTACCTCGTCCAGCCTTTCGGCGTCGATCTGGTCGACCTCGTATTTGAGCGAGGCGTTTTCCAGCATGGCGGTTGCGCGCTCCTCATCGGTCTTGGCGGCATCGAGAAAATAGGTGCTGGTTCCCCGCGTACCCGACTTGGTGCTGGAATTTATATGGATGCTGACAAAAAGCCCGGCACCGTTGTCATTGGCGATCCGGCCGCGACTACCCAGAGGAATGTAATTATCGCTGCTCCGGGTGAGGATTATTTGCATCTTACTTTTTTTCTTTAATTTCTCCGCCACTTGCCTGGAGATATCCAGCACGATATCTTTTTCTTTCAGCCTGTATCTGCGGCCCAGTGCTCCGGGGTCCTTTCCTCCATGCCCGGGGTCGATAACCACGGTATGAATGCGAAAGCTGCTCAAGTCGCCCGCAGTGGCGGGCTTGAGCTTTTTCGGCCGACCCGGTGCCGCCTTTGGTTTCCCGGAATCGACTCCGGGCGAGGACTTCTTGCTTCCCTTGTCCACCAGCCGATTTTCGAGCTTGTTGAAAGAAAAACGTTCCGGAAACAGCCGGGGCAGGAACTCCACTGCCAACTGGACCGGCACCAGGAACCTGCCGGCGTGGATGCGGCAGCCGGCGACAAGCTGGTAGCTTTTCTCACCGGAGGTGAAAAAGGCCAGCCGATCCTCGAAAGTAAGCGGAACTCCATCCAGAACCCAGGTTATCCTTTCGGCGGGGATTTCCCACCCGAGGCCGCCTCCCACCACTGCTGCCAGTTCCCTCAGGTCGAGGTGATTCGCCGTGGGGGTTTCTAAGATCTCCAGGTTAGCGGTACTCCCGCTTGGACGGGTCTGGATTTTAAATTCTTCCGCAATAAGCCCTGCCGGCAACAGCAGGACTAAGATCGCTGCAGTTACCAGTTTCGTGCTGAAATTTCTATTCAACCGGGGCGCTCCTCGAGTTATTCAGTCTGTCTGGTGGTGCCGCATGGCCCTGGCCGCCTCGCGGTCGGCCTCCCTGCGTTTTATATCCTGGCGCTTATCGTAGACCTTCTTCCCCTTGGCCAGGGCCAGTTGTACTTTGGCCCAGCCTCCCCGAAAGTATATGCTCAGCGGCACGAGGGTCAAGCCTTTCTCCTGCACCTTGACTGTCAGGCGGCGGATTTCGCGGCTGGAAAGCAGGAGCTTGCGATCTCGCAAAGGATCGTGATTGTAGCGGTTGCCGGCGGTGTACTCGCTGATATGGCACCCCACCAGGTAAACCTCGCCGTCACGGATGACCGCATAACTGTCCGGCAGGCTGGCATGCCCCTCGCGCAGCGATTTGACCTCGGTGCCGGTGAGCATCAGGCCCGCCTCGAGTTCTTCCAGTAAGTGGTACAGGTGACGGGCCTTACGGTTCCGACATACTACCTTGGTCTGGGCCCGGTCACCGGCTTCTTTTTGGGTCCCGGTCATGGTCTCTCCGGTTTAAACCGGTCCTTTCAGGCACGGCAAATCTTTCTCCTTAAAAACCTT
Organism: uncultured Gemmatimonadales bacterium; assembly: GCA_964609635.1. GTDB lineage: Bacteria > Gemmatimonadota > Glassbacteria > GWA2-58-10 > GWA2-58-10 > JAFGTO01. The sequence continues at coordinate 1,637 of CAZSTM010000418.1, read as the reverse complement.
TTTTGACCGCCATCACCGGCCTGTGCCGAAAGGTTATCGGATTTGGGAAATGATAGATTTTCTAGCCTTAAAAATCAAGGAAAAAGCTTGACAATGATTCTCAACCAGCCTAAATTTCCGACGCTGGGGAAAACTAATGAGCTGTTTTGGCGCTGGCAATCAGCGCCCGGGCCCGGAGGGCCCGCCCCGGAAAAATTTCAGGCTAGTGCCGAAGTGGTGGAATTTGGTAGACACGCTGGTTTCAGGGACCAGTGGGAGTAATCCCATGGGGGTTCGAGTCCCCCCTTCGGCACCAGTTATTTATAAAAAGCGAAACCCTAAGGGGTTCCGCTTTTTTTACTTCCAGCACCATTTATACTTCTTCACGGTCCAGCTATTTTCAACTTTAAATCATTTTATATATGACCATTCTGGTTCCCTCTTGATCGTTTTTCTTTCGGTTCATCATTCCGAATTCAAGAAATAATTGTACCTGTATATCACTAGGTCTTCTCTTACCTGAGAACTTGAGTTCAAGTCTCCTCGGGCCTGCCATTAATATCAAGAGTTTACCGGAAACGATAGAGTCTTTATTTTGATAATGATCATTTTCTTCACACTTGTACTTTGACTCCTAAAGTGTATTTTGGTTTCAGGCTTCCATACTACCATCTCTGTTCACTATGCAGCAATTCAGCCAAGAAGGGTGAACAAAGGGCAGATCATTCTTTTCGGTGTTTTTCTGTCGGCGGCAACAGTCGCTTTTATCTCTGAATCTCAAACCTCTAAAAGAGGGGGATCACAAAATATGGGAGAAGAAAAACATCTTAGCCTCCGCCTGGTTTTGGCTGTAAACCTGACGGTTTTTCTGCTGGCGGCGGGCTGTGGCCGAAAAGGCACTCCGGCGGCTTTCGAGAAAATCTCGGACAACCTCTACCGGGTCGCTGATGCCTGCAATGTCTATGTCATCAAAAGCGGCGGCAAGGCTCTGTTGATCGACGGCGGCGATGCTCAGGTGCTTGGTGTTTTAAAAAAAATGGGGGTCCTAAAAATCGACTGGGTCCTGCACACCCATTCGCACCGCGACCAGTGCCAGGGCACCGGCAGATTAGTTGAAGCCGGTGCGAAAGTGGCCGTCCCGGAGAAAGAAGAGCGGTTTTTCACCAAGGTGCAGGAGTTCTGGAACGATTTCCAGATTTACATTCGCTACAGGTACAAGCCGGATACATTCAAGCCGCGGCGGAATATCACGGTGCATAAAACTCTAAGCGATGAAGAGGTGTTCGAATGGGAGGGTGTGCGGATCGAGGCCGTGGAGACACCGGGCCACACGGTGGGTGCAATGAGCTACCTGGCCGAGATCGACGGCAGGCGCTGGGCTTTTACCGGGGACATGATCCATTCACCTGGCAAGCTCTGGAATCTGTGGAGTTTCGATCATCGCTACTGGGACGGAGGGTTCACGGGTATAACTCAAACCCTGAAAGGACTTGACAGAGTGCTTGCCAAAGGGGCCGAGGTGCTCCTTCCCTCCCACGGAGTAACCATTACCGACCCGAGGGGTGCCGTGTCGCTGCTGAAAACCAACCTGGAGAGGCTCTACGATTTTTCGCCCGAGCCTGAGCAATCCGGGGGGGCCGCATCCGGAACGGCCAGGC
>CAZSTM010000417.1:1100-4119 GCA_964609635.1 uncultured Gemmatimonadales bacterium | reverse complement strand
TTCGTCGATCCTGAAAAGGATGATGTCCCGACTTCTTTACTTGCATATCCCCCTTTTCGAATCTTAATTAAAAAAAGGCTTGGTACATATAGAAAAATAATGGGTTCAATTTTGAGTAAGTATGAATCGGTGACACTCTACGATATGGCGACAAGCATCAGAAACAACTAATGCCTAATGTGCGGGGAAATGTTGAATTTGCACTCATGTTTATCTGCAAAAACAACAAAGTAAAAATAAAGAGAAAATATATCCCTTAATTTTGGACCTCTATCCGGCATTTCTGAAAGTATAAAAACCTGAATTGTCGGAACGCATCAAACCAAACGGTGAAAACTCTTGGAACATAAAAATAGTGTGGATTCATAGCAGAGAACGGACCTTTGCGCGTCGGCTGAAGATGCCGTGCAGCATAATAAGTGGTGATTATAAATAAGAGGGTTTGTTCACCGTAATCTGAATGGATTAAGCTTCACGCTAAAAAAGGATTTTTCGGAATGAGTGCACCGGAAGTGCAACTTTCAGTGGTATTGGCAGCATATAACGAGGAGTCGGTCATCGGCGGGAACCTGCAGAGGATTTTGTCTGAACTCAACACACGCCCGGAGGTCGCCTGGGAGTTGATTTGCGTGGATGACGGCAGCGACGACCGGACCGGGCGTATTATGGACGACTTCGCGGCAAAGGTTCCTGGTGTAACCGTGCACCATCACCGGCGAAATTTCGGCCAGGGCCGCGCCCTGCGGACTGCTTTCGACATCTGCCGGGGTGAGATCGTGGTAACCCTGGACGCGGATTTGAGCTACGGCCAGCAATACATTTTCAGCCTTTACGATGCAGTTATGGCGGAGAATGTGGAGATCGCCCTGGCCTCGCCGTACACCAAGGGGGGCACGGTCCGGAACGTGCCGTTCTACCGGAGACTTCTCAGTCGTGCAGGCAACTGGTACCTTGCGCGGATGAGCAACTACCCCATTTCAACCAGCACCTGTGTGGTCCGCGCCTACCGCAGGGAAGTCCTCGACGGGATCGTTCTCACCTCCGATGGAATGGAATTGCAGCTCGAGGTCCTGATGAAGGCCTCCCTGAATGGCTATAAGGTCTGCGAAGTTCCGGCCGATCTGGCCTGGGCCGAGGAGAAGGTCGCCGAAGCCGACTTCCGTCGCGTCTCGAAAATGCGTATCCTGAGGACAATCCGGCTGTACCTGCTAATGGGATGGCTTGCCCGACCGGCCATGGTGTTCATATTTGTATCCTTGCTTGCCTTACTTACCGGCGGCTATATGACTCTTATTTTGTCGTATCGCATAGCGGTAGCAATCTTTCGACATATGCACCAGGGCTTTTTTCAGGCTGTCTCCTCTGCACTTCAGGAGACATTCGCTCTTTACACATACAGCTTTGTTTTCTGCGGCGGCCTCCTGTTTTTCGGAATCCTGGTATTAGCATTTTCGCTTTTGCTTCTCCAGAACAAGTTTTACTTCGAGGAACTCTACAGGATGGGGCAACAGAGCCGGCGAAAACCAGAGAGTCCGCAGTGATGATTGTTAAGCTTCTGTGAGGAGTGTTTTTTCTTTTCGCAAAAAATTAGGATTTATGCATCAATCGAGGAATGGGAGAAAATCCATCGCCTTCCGGCGTTTTTAGTTCCGTCCAAGATATTTGCTCCAGCAGTTGCAAGACATAAAATCTTTTGGTGCTGTTCTGCGATTATCGAAAGGATTTTTAGTGGTGGAAGGGCTTATCCGCAAGGGCTTTCAGAAATTTTGGAAAAAAGAAAAAAAAGAATGTTAGAATTCATGGGGAAAAGGCTATACTGTGCCTAAAAGATTTTCCCTTGCCTCTGAAGGGGCTGGAGGGCTACCGTGGTTCTCGCTCAAAAAACATGAATCTATTAATTGTAAAACTCAAGAATTAGGTTTCATTGGTTGAATTCAGCGAGAAGTATCTTCAGGAGATGATATGCGGGTAGCCCTGATCCATTACGATGTTTCCAGAATCGCCAACGAACCAGGCAACAAGACAGTGATGAAACATTTCGGCCACATGCCGAACATTCAGTTGCTTTACGTGGCGGCGGTTCTCGAACAACTGGACCTGGAGATAGCCTATTATGACATGGTCGGCATGGAACTGACTGAAGAAGACCTCAAACAGCAGCTGCTGCGGTTCGAACCGGATCTGGTCGGGCTGTCCATTTTTACCTCGCATTACCACAACGCCGTCTCCTACGCTCGATTCGTTAAATCGTTCCTGCCGAAAACCAGGATCATGGTCGGCGGCGTACATATGTCGATCTATCCCACCGAGACTCTCGAGTTCAATCCGGTGTTCGATTTTGCCTGCGTGGGAGAGGCGGAGATGGTGCTCCCCGAATTCTTCCGGCGCCGGGAACAAAACGAGAGCCTGGAGGGTCTCCGTGGTCTGGTGCGGCGCAACGGGGAAAAGATCGAATATGCCGGACCTCCGGATGTAAACCAGGATCTGGATGCCGTACCCTTTCCGGCCCGCCACCTGATTCCAAACCACAAATATTACAACTTTATCAGTACTATGAAAAATTATACGGTTTTCAATACGAGCCGGGGATGTCCTTTTCGCTGTATATTCTGCGAGGCCGCCGGCCAGAAATGGCGGGCGCGCAGCGCGGAGAACGTGGTTGCAGAGTTCGAGGAATGCTATGAACGTTACGGTGTCCGGGAAATCGATATTTTCGACTCCAGCTTTACTGTCAACAAGAAGCGTATCATGGATATCTGCCGCCTGCTGGTTGAAAACGGCTTGAACAGGAAAGTCATCTGGAACGTGCGCAGCCGCGTCGACGCTGTGGATGAAGAAATGCTCGAGGCCTTGAAGGAAGCCGGATGTTACCGGATATTTTACGGGATCGAATCAGGGGATACGGAGGTTCTCGGGAAACTCAGGAAAAGAGTCGACCTGGCCAGGATTGAGAAGACCATCAGAAAAACCGATGAACTCGGTATAAGCGCTTTCGGCTATTTTCTGGTAGGTTCACCCG
>CAZSTM010000417.1:0-1090 GCA_964609635.1 uncultured Gemmatimonadales bacterium | reverse complement strand
GGGGAGACAAGCGAGACGATAAGAAGAACGGTAGATTTCGCCAAAAAGTTGCCGCTTGATTTCGCCATTTTCAATTGTCTGACGGCATTTCCCAAGACCGAGCTTTACCAGCGCTACTACCTGCCGCACGTCGAGCACGACTTCTGGGCCGACTATATCACCAGGCCAAAGCCGGTAGCAGACTTCATGGGCCGGCCGTGGATGGAAATAGAAAACGAGGAACTGAAAAAAATTGCCCACAAAGCTATGCTTGAATTCTACTTCCGGCCCCGGCAGCTCTGGCGAGCGGTTCGCTCGGTGAAGTCTTTCGACCAGTTCAAGCGCTACTGTGCCGCCGGTGTGGATATGCTCTGGTCTTTCCTGCGCCGCTAAGATTGAAACATCTCGCATTTCATTAAGAACTAGACAGTCAATGAACGTTCCCGTACAGCAATTCTATCGCAAAATAGACCCTTACCTCATTGTACAAGTGGTTTTACCTTTCCTGCTCCTGGCTATCAATCCCAACTGGATTTTTTCGGCCGCCAACATAGATTCATGGGTTTACCTTGGTTATTTCAGGAATTATCCACAATATGCCGCGGAATTTTTTCCAGGAGCTTACTATAACAGCCGGCTATCCTGGGTCCTGCCCGGATTTATAATATATCAGCTGTTCCCACCAATGCTCGCCAATTATATACTTCACCTGGGTATGTATTATATCGGCGTATTTTCCCTTTATTACGTTTTGAGCCGGACAACTGGCCGCCGAACCGCGCTGATCTCAGCGGCCGTGCTCGGTGGCTATCCCTATTTTTTGGAATCAATTGGCTCGGATTTATATATCAGCTCCGGTATAGCTTATTCCTGCCTGACCATGGCACTTCTGACAGGGGCGGCCAGGAGCAAACACTCTGCGGGATGGCTTTTGGGAGCCGGAGCCGGTTTGGCATGTATGGTTCACACGAACCTTTTCCTCCTCATCCTTCTTTTTCCAACATTCGTGTTATACTATCCCTGTGCCAGAAAGCATTTTTGGGAAGTCCCCCTTTGGGACCGTTTTCTAATCCACAGCTTTTTTGTTTTGGTTGGCGCGGTGGCGTTAACT
>CAZSTM010000416.1:0-4183 GCA_964609635.1 uncultured Gemmatimonadales bacterium | reverse complement strand
CCTCGGAATGGTTAGGTCCGTAGGCTTTCTCGTCGATTTTAAGCGCCCTTTCGCAATTCTTTTTTGCCCCTTCCAGGTTTCCCATATCTTTCAGGACAAGGCCAAGGTTGTTGAGAGCCGAAGCTACATTGGGGTGATCTGGTTCAAGGGATTCTTCCCAAATAGAAAATGCCCGCTCGAGTACGGATTTGGCTGAAGTCAGCTCCGCCAGGTTAAATAAATAAGTTCCCATTTGGTTTAAAAGGCGCCCGGTCTCTTTTTGGGCAGCCTCAAGCTTCTCGGCGTGTCCGGCTGCGGCCAGGGCGTGGGGCAGCAGAAGTGCGCTGGCCGGCCAGGTGGCAGGGTCTTCTTGTTTGAATGGAAATGAGGCATTCAACAGGCGCAGGGCGGCCCCGGCCCAGGTTTTTTGCGCGTTCTTTGCCAGGCGGTCCCGCACCACGGCCTGCACCAGCCTGTGCACCGAGAGGGTTTTTTCGATGGCTTCAGCCAGGGAGTAGCGCCGCAGAGCTGCAACCGCTTTGTCCAGTTCCATTTGTTTCTTTAAAGCAGTGGCTAGTTTTTTCGGCAGGTGCTCCGCGCCACTTGCTATAAGCTCCAGCGGTATCTTTTCAGGAGCCAGGAAAGCGCAGAGTTTAAGCAGGTCCGCACCCGCAGGAGACTCTTCCCTGACTTTATTAAAGGCGATCTCCCAGGTAGTGGCTACTGTTGCCGGGTAGTCAGTGGTGGGGGAGGGTACGGCCAAAAGTTCCTGCTGGTGCCCGCCGAATAACTCCAGATAGTCTGAAAGAGATTTGCCGGTAGCCTCCGTGTAAGCTCCGGCCTGCTCCAGGGCCAGCGGGAGATAGCCAAGCTCATCTGCCAGTTTTTCAGCGGAAGCCCTGTCTTCCTGCCCTGTGCGCCTGAGCAGAAAATCCGCGGCCTCCCCGGGTTCCATCACGTTCACGGGCAGAGGCTCCGCCGCACCCGCCCAGCTCGGAGCTTGGGAAGTAATAATTACCTGGCCGGTCCGCCCCTGGGGGAGATAATTGCGTACCGATTCCGGCCCCTGTGCGTTATCGAATACCAGCAGCCAGCCGGTATTTTGACCCAGCCAGAGCTTTACCGCCTGGACTGTTATTTTCTGGTCCGACTGGTCTTTTTCCGGCAAGCCCAGCTTTTCGGCCAGGGCTGCATAGTCGCCGGCAAGGGTGGCCGGCTCCTCGGCCCTTACCCACCAGACAACCGGGTAGTCCTCTAAATGGCGGTAGGCGTACTCCAGGGCGAGCTGGGTCTTGCCCACCCCGCCCAGCCCGCTTATGCTGATCGCCTGGGTCAGGGCGGTGGGCTCCCCTGAGGTGAGAGCTTTCCCGAGGGAGGACAATAAATCTTCCCGGCCGGTGAAATTACGGTTTCGTTCGTGGGGTACGTTCCAGATTTTGGGCAGGGCGCCTTTGGTTTTGGTTTCAGGGATAGTTTGATCTTTTATCTTCTGAGGAATATCCTCTTTTTCTTTAGAGATCGCTTTACGTTTTTTAGACCTAAATTTTTCAATTAAGAGATAAAGAATAATTCCACCAACAACAGTTACTATAATACCGATGATTATTGTACCGATATGTTGTCCCCAATTAATTCCTTCAAGACAGGATGTTATTTTTTCTGTCATTTAAAAAACTCGTGAATATTGTTCAAATTTCTATGATAATTTAGCATACCGGAATATTCCCGAAAAATCAAGAAAAAGCTGCGATGCGAAACCCGAAGCGGGAGCTTTAATATCCTTTGCTTGCTGGTTCCGGCGATTTCCCCGGGTAGCTCCGATCCTTCGGGATCGGAGAGGATAGAAACGCAATTACAGTTGCTGGTGGCTGGTGGCTGGCAAAGTAGCTCCGATCTTTCGGGGCCTGCGATGATTGAAACTCCGCTCCCGGGCGGGTTATAAACCCGCCCCTACACTTTTTATGAAACGACACATTTCAAAACGCCCGCCACACGTTTTATGAAACGGCACGTTTCCATAGCACGCTGCGCCCCAAATAAAGCCATGTTTGCGAGCTTAACTATATAAAATATAATCTGCTAAATCTGTGTAATCTGCGGATGAAAAAAGGGCGGCGGGGGGCGACGCCGCCTTATTAAAACCTTCCCCTTTCGAGGAATTCCTTTTAATTTTTCAGCCTGGTGTGTTTTAAAGCATATTCCCCTGGACAAAAAACGCCTCGATTCTTTGCGGGAGAGCCCAATGAGCACGGTCGATTATCTGATAGTTATCGGCTACTTCGTAGCGATGCTGGCGATCGGTCTATTACATCTCAGGAAGGCCTCGGTCAATGTAAGGAGCTATTTTTTGGGGGGGCACAAGATCCCCTGGTGGATTACCGCCATGAGCTCGAGCATGTCCTCGATCGACATAACCGGGACCATGCTCAATGTCTCCATTTTATATTTCATGGGGGTGCGCTCTTTTTATTACAACATCTGGATGATAGGCGGAGTGGCCCTGATGTGCCACCTGGGGCGCTGGATCCGCCGCTCCAACGTGGTGACCGCCGCGGAATGGATGAGCTTTCGCTTCGGCAAGGGCTGGGCCGGCGAGCTTCCGCGGCTGACCATCGCCGTGGTCTCCATCGGCTCGCTGCTCGGGTACGTGGCCTACGCTTTTGTGGGGGTGGGCAAGTTTGTCTCCGTTTTCGTGCCTCCGCTGCATCCCGACCCCATTCTCAACGCGCAAATCTGGGGCGTTCTGATCATTGCTTTCACCGCCCTGTACGCCATGCTTGGAGGCCTGTTCAGCGTGGCCTACACGGACCTCATCCAGACTTTCATCCTGTTTTTCACCTCGGTTTACATCTCGATTATCGCCTTTACCACGGTGGGCGGTGATTTTATCGCCTCGGTGACCCCGGCAGGCTGGGACATCCTGCGGCCCACCGCCCGTATCGACTACATGGCGGATGTCTCCATGGCCGGCTACCCGGAGGGGGCTTTCGAGTTTTTCTGGCCCTGGGTGATGATGTGGGGCTTCCAGTCCCTGCTCTCCTTTTTCAGCGGCCCGGGAATGGGACCCGGAACGCAGTTCATGCTTTCGACCAAAAGCGCGCGCGACACCTGCAAACAGGGAGCCGGATATGAGCTGCTGACCTTTCCCAAGTGGACCCTGGTGGTGGGTATCGGAATGCTGGCCCTCTCGGCGGAGAATATCGACATCACGGACACGGACATGGTGCTGCCGCAGATTATCAGCAACATGCTCCCCTTCGGTATCAAGGGTTTCGTGCTGGTGGGCTTCCTGGCCGCTTTCATGTCCACGTTCTCGATCAGCATCAACAACGGCACCTCCTACGTGATCCGGGATATCTACATCCGCCATTTCCGGCCCGACGCCCGGCGGAAGGAATTCATGGCGGTAACTTATATCAGCTCGGTGATTTTCGTGGTCCTGGGGGTAATGCTCGGAACTTCCATGCACAGCGTATTCGAGCTGGGGATCTGGGTTTTCGGCATCCTGGGCGGGAGTATGATAGTCCCTCTGGTGCTCAGGTGGTACTGGTGGCGTTTCAACGGCTGGGGTTTCGCCTGCGGGATGATAGCCGCTTTCCTGGTGGCCGTGACCCAGAAAATCCTCCAGACCAGCCTGGGTTACATCTGGCCGGACTACAATTTCTTCTTCCTGATGCTGGCGGTCTCGCTGATTGTCTCAGTCGCCGTGGCTCTGGCCACTCCCGCCACCAATCATGAAACCCTGATGGAGTTCTACCGCAAGACACAGCCCTGGGGTTACTGGAGGCCGATCCACAGGACAGTACTCGGCCGCTGGTCGGAGTTTCGCAAGGAGAAGATGGCGGGCGTGGACATGTTCAACTGTATGGTGGGAGCGGCCTGCCTGTTCTGCCTGAACATGATGCCGGTATATTTCATGCTGCACAACTGGACGATGTTCTGGAGGCTGGCGGTGGGGTTTGCGCTGACAGCGGCGATCATGTACCGCAGCTGGTACAAGAGACTGCCGACTGATTGATTCATCATGGGACGGCTTTGCCTCTTATCCGGAAATCATTGCCGGAAAAAGGGCTTGTCCAGATCGCCGTCATTCGAATATCCGTACCTCTCCCAGTACCCCTTGTCCTCTATAGTGTCCGTCAATTCTATCCTGGTTATCCACTTTATCCATTTATAACCCCACTTCTGTTCAGCCACCAGCTGA
>CAZSTM010000415.1:0-4183 GCA_964609635.1 uncultured Gemmatimonadales bacterium | reverse complement strand
GCTGTTGTAAAAGTCTCATTTTAACGTTGGGATCAAAGCCCGGCAAAACTCTGGCGGCGTGATAATCAAATAAAATTTTCCCGCCGAACTCAAGGTAGAGCTTGCTTGAATTCTCAACTCTTTCAAGGATAGCCGATGCCTGTTCCTTAATGTACTTTTCATTATCAAAGCCTATTTTTTCTGTCATTGTTCCTGCCTTTCTCAATTAAAGCATTTTACCTATGCTTTTAAAGCATAACGGTGAATTCACCGGCCATAGGGGTCGATAAATTTAGGGTACGTCAAACGCCATCCCTTGTGGTCCGGTGGAATGATTTGTTACACGGTTTTTGCCACCAACATTTTAGTAGCACCTTTTTGGAACTGATATTTCACCGGCTTCAGGAAAACTTCTTTTCCATTCTCTGAAAGGGCCGACATCACCGGATTCAAGTGCTCTGACTCATTACCATCAAGTGAAAGTAATGGATAAACCCGAACCTCCTTTGCAACGCGACACAGCTCTTGCATAGCTATAATATGCTGATTAAGATTTACGTGAGTACTGTATAGAAATAGGTAATGTGAGCACAAAGCCAGATCAAACTCCATATCTTGAAACGGCAACTCTGGTAGTGATGCGTTTATATATCTACCAGTTTCTTTACCTGTCTGATAATCATCAAGAAATCTGTTCATAGCTGCCATTCGAACCTTTCCAAGCTCATCAACATTAGAAATACTTTCCCAAATATAATCCTCTGAATTTCGCTCCGTTTGAGACATTATTTGAGAATAAACCTCATTGATTCTCGAGCGTATCTCTTTGCCACTAAATTTATAAAGAGGGTCTACAGACACAACACGCCCACCAGCTTTTGTTAATTCCGCGTTAAAACAAGCCGGGCCATCACCACAACCTAATATTTTGCAATTTACAAGATCACTGTCTGATAACAAAAACATTTCTCTGTACTCTTCAAAAGAACGCCCCCAGGGGACTACATTCTGTAATTCCAAGTATCAACTCCTTCAGCCGTGTAACGGCCAGCGGTTCACCTGCCGTAGACACTTTTGCACAGAACCTCGGTTCCCGACACGATCATCTCGAAGTTGCCGGTTATAGAGCCCTTGAGGGCCGTGCGGTACTGCTGATTCGGTCACTTTTTCCGGGGCAGCTCGATGCATGAGACCGTCCGGGCAGGAAGAATAACCTTTAGAACCATTCCGTCATAAGATAATTCGGAGTGCGTGATTCTTGCGATTTGCCTCGGTTCGCCCTGAGCGGGCTTGTCGTTCAGCCTGCCCTCGAGCATATAATGCCCGGCCTTGTTCTCAAGGGGCCCCAAGGCTGTCAGGTCAATTGTTATCTCAATCGGCTGATCAAAGTGCCGGTTGATAACATGAAAGAATACAGCGTCCTCGCCGGCGGTCGCCAAAGCATCCAGGTATGCCACTTTTTCGCTGGGCTCTATCCCACTCATTCTGAAAGGCTGGGAATAGGTCGGGATGCCGGTTGCCTCCACGGCCAGGAGCTTTGATCCATGATGATTCGAATACAACATCGTCACCTGCCCGCTGGGCATGTAATGGGGTGGGATTATCCCCTCCCTGTCGGCCCAGACGGCATGAATGCCCCAGGAATTGCCAACCAACATGGACTGACAGCCAATTTCGATCACATCCGCCGAACGTATGAGACCGTGGAGGATTCCCGCTGCACCGACTCCCTTGGCGAATGAAGAACTCAAGGCCGCAGGCTGAACGTTCCACCATCCATTCCAGTTCCATTCCGTGATAGCTAATTTATGGCCTTCACGCCTTGCCTCTGTCAAAATCGGGAGGCGCAGAACGGACTGCCCATCCTTATCGAATTGAGGAGTGGCTACCCAGGCTTTCCAGATATCGGAAACGCTAAGCGTTTCGACCGGAAAGGGCTTGCCGTCTTTCCGGACTTCCTTTATTCCCCATGGTATGTATACGTGATCGACGGTGTACCGGATCTTATCTCCCAACACCTTGCGTGCGAGTTGGACCGCTTCTTTAGGTATGTCAAACCTATCCATTATGAACTCGATACCCGGATCGACGGAAAGCATGGCACGAGCATAGGCAACAATGCAATCGGCGTATTGTTTTGCGGCTTCCTGTGGGCGATCTTTCTTCAATGTCCTGTAAAAGAACCATGTCTCATTGCCGATTTGCCAGAGTTTGACTCCGTATGGTTCCGGATGACCGTTCGCGGCCCTCACAGAGGGCCAATCCGGCATCCCTTCGGGAAGTTTGGCGCCTACACCGGCGTTACAGTAGGCTACCAGGCCGGCAGCATTCAGGGCTGCATCCGCAAGCGGCTTTTGTTCTAAGAAACCATCGCGAAAGTTCACGACAATGATCGGTTCCGACTCCAGTTGTTGACTGAGTTGAAGGAATTCATCATAGCCGAAGTTGTTGGTGATTTTGTGGCCGTTATGGCCGACACTTACCGGCCGGTCCGCACCGCGGCCGGGAACGTTGCCGACCATGTCGCGCCAGTCCATATAATCGACATCTGTTCCGCCCGGGAAACGCATAATGGGAACCTTCATCCGCTGCAGAAGCGTGTAAACCTCAGGTTGAAGCTTGTTAGTACCGGGCACCAGCGCTCCTTCGGGTCCTATCTCACCCCAGCTTGGCCGTTCCATGAACTGCCCGAAAAGACGAGGGTCTATGTTGTGTAACACCTCGTTTCGAACACGATAGACAACATCGCCTGCCTGTGCCACTGTTGACACAAATAGAGCAATGTAAAGAAAAATGAATTGCATATTTCTCACTGAGAAATCCTCCTGTATTCATCACCGGAAAGAATGAAAGTCAAATTTTAGGGTGACCTGCCCCCAAGAACGGTACCACTAATTGTGAGAGAGGATCACTAGGTACCCTGTCTGATTGCAAGCTAGAGAGTTGCTTGCGCTCCGCCGAACAGAATCTGAAGAATTACAATGGCTATTACCAGAATCAGCCAGCCGATAATACATACCGCAACCGCCCGGGCGGTGCTGGTATAATCCAGGGCCTGGCGGACGGCAATGACCCAGGCGATCAGCATCCAGAAAGGAGTGATCAGCCTCACGATCCAGCCGAGAACCGGCACGAGGCCAAAAATATTAAGCAAACCCGGCGAGTAGGCAAAACCCAGGGTGCGCAGAAGTTCACCCGGGTCTGAACGGGTCTGGGAAGTCGGCAGGATCTTCGTACCCACGATGTAGGTAATAAAAGCCCAGAGTATCCACCCGACGAGAGCCACTAGGCAACCCCAGAATATTCCTTTAAGACCGGTAATACCACCTGCGCCTATGCCTCCGGCAACACTGGAGAGAATGACCACGGCCATCGCCTGAGACGTGGCTGTCTTATCCGCCTCGACTTCCTCATAAAGGTCTTTGTCAAGCCGTAAGGCTCGGATTATTCTATTGCTGAATGAGCTCATTTTATATTCTCCTTTAAGGGGTGTGGGAAAATCTTATTTAATCAAAGCTTTGACATTATAAATGGCGTTCAATCGGCAGGAATCACTGAAAATTCTATACATCCTAACGGCCTGCGGTTCACCTGCCGCCGACACATTCACAGAGAACTACGGAAAAGAAAAAAAGCGTCAATAACAGACAAAACTGCAGGAAAAACAACAGAGCAAAGGCGGTCAGGTGCAACCGCTGGTTAGGCATCTTAGCGGAAGCCTCAGCAACGCCGGCAACCTCAGACCAGAAGACTCTGGCGGCAACTGTGCTCACGCCCCTGCCGTCCTTGCTGCAGAAAACGGTTAGTATCAATATTTTCCCCGTACCGCAACGGTGGATAACCCGGCTTTTCTGCACCTATTTCAACAAGAACATTTTCTTACCGCGGCCAGCATACGGTTCATCCCCACGTGTGTGGGGAGTACTTGACTAAGATGGATTAAATACAAATGTTTTCAAAGCTCAGGCGCGATTATCAGAGGCTCGTTTATCTTGCAAAAATTTGCTGAAGTCCTTGTCGAATTTGCAGATGTGAGTCTTATACCACCCCCACAACTCTTTTTCGATTTTCATGGCTAATTCCCGACTGGAGCCTTGTATAATATACTGCTTTTCTATTTCTTTCATTTTATTAAAAAACTCTAGGTGCTGTACTTTATGGATTAATAATTTCGGGTAATTATACCGAACCATATTGCTTTGTT
>CAZSTM010000414.1:0-4190 GCA_964609635.1 uncultured Gemmatimonadales bacterium | reverse complement strand
TTGGTGTCTTGGTGCCTTGGTGGTTAGACATTTAAATAGAATTTCAAATATCTTTAGCTGGCATTTATTTTCATTTATCTGTCTATCACTTTCTTTCTAAAGACTGATTTAAATTGTATGGAAACCCGGATAGATGAAAGGAATACTCGATGCGTGCATTTATTTCGATTTTAACGACCAATGCTCCGGCTTTACTCGCATTGCTTTTTATGAGTAAAGCCTTTTGTTTTCCTTCCCCGGTTACCGGTTTCACCGGAGGTTCTGCTGAGGTATTTGAAATTCCGGTTTCACGCTCATCTTTGAACCTTGACGGTGTACTGGATGAAAGAATATGGCAGTCCGGGAAAACCTTGAAGTTAGAGCCTTCAGTGCCGGGCGTGCCCGAAGAACTGGGTGGAAATGTACGAATGGTGATACGCGGAAATTATCTTTGCCTGGGTGTTTTCTGCCCGGAACCGGAGGGCAAGGTTTTGGCGAAGTCCTTCGGATATAATCCTGTATGGGCAAAGGACGCCTACAGTTCACCGGAAGTCGAGGACAGGTTAAGCTGCAAATTATCGTTTAAAACCTCGGCAGGTAAGGATTCGCAGCTAAAACTGGAGATCAATCCCTGGGGAGCGCTCCGCCTGGAGCGGGACAACCGGCTAGTTCCTTCGACCGGAACCCTGGCCGCCGCCGATATTACCACAAAAGGCTGGGCGGTTGAAACCGCCGTTCCACTGGAAGAGCTGAACCTGCTCAAAGATTCCCCCGAAATGAAAATCTCGATTACACGGGTGCGCTCAAGAAGAGCGCTGGCCCCGGAGTTTCGCTGGAATTTAAAAAGTGACGGGGAATTTGCAGACTTCCTCCTCCCCCGAATGACCGCCAAGGAAAAGAAAATTGACGCTCCCGGCTTTTCACCCCCCTCGATCGGAAATTCAGAACCTCCGATGCAGGTCGGCCGGGCTCAAGCGGTTCCCGCTCTCGATAGTGATTGGGATGATCCCTGCTGGAGACCGATTCCAGGGTTTCATCTGCCGCGCAATGAGCCCTATCCTCGTTTACCGGATTTTCCGACTGAAGTCAAGTGGGTGCACGACGGGAAAACCCTGGCCATATTTTTCCGCTGCACGGAGGATGAAAGGGTCAACTGCGATGTCGGAGCGCGGGATGGAAATGTCGGCAGCGACGACCATGTCTTTATCTGTCTGGCCACCTCGGGGTCCTCACTGATCGAAATCCTGGTAAATCCGGCCGGCGCGATCAGGGATTCAAAAGCCTCGGGGCCCCATATGTACGGGGCCGGCTCCGGGGCCTGGAGCGGGAATGTCCGGGCCCATTGCGTGATCCGGCATGATACCTGGACTGCCAGAATCGACCTTCCCTTGGATGAAATTGCCTCTGCTCTGGGGGAACTGGTCATTCCCCAAAACTGGCGTTTCCTGATCGGCCGGGTTCGCCGAGCCAGGATCGGCGGCACCGGAGAGCTTAGCACGATACCGGTTATTGAAAACCCTCATCTGTATGCGCCTGCAAGGTACAGGCGGCTGACACTCACGGATCTCGACCCGGCCCGAATAGAAAAACCCGCAATCGCCTATACAAGACCGCCTGAGAGCGGTTTGGCCGGTGAGCTGCAAGAGCTGGACTCATACGCGCTGTCTAGGGTAGAGAGAAAATATTATGATCTCCAGGGAATGCTGGAGAACTATCTCGATCAAAGAATAAAATCCTTGGCCATCCAGGAGCACAGGGAGTGGGACAGTGTGAAAACGCTGGAGGATTGGGAGCGGTACCGTGACAAGAGAATCGAAATACTAAGGTCTTCTCTGGGCGTGTTCCCCGATTCCTG
This sequence comes from uncultured Gemmatimonadales bacterium, assembly GCA_964609635.1. Classification (GTDB taxonomy): domain Bacteria; phylum Gemmatimonadota; class Glassbacteria; order GWA2-58-10; family GWA2-58-10; genus JAFGTO01. The sequence goes on along the minus strand of CAZSTM010000414.1, from coordinate 2,356 downwards.
CCCTCCCCTCGACTATCAGGTCTCCGGAACCTACGAGGGTGAGGGTTACCAGGTAAAGAACATCGTCTACCAGAGTCGCCCCGGTTTCTTTGTAGCCGCTAATCTCTACCTGCCTGAGGAACCGCCGGATAATATGCCGGGGATAATCATTATTCCCAGCCACCATTACCCCAAGACACAGGGAGAAATGAAAGACTGCGGCATGATCTGGGCTCGCACAGGCTGCGCGGTATTGATACTCGACCGGCTTGGCTGCGGCGAGCGCATCGAGACTCTCCCCTGGTCCCGTCAGCCCTACCAGTCCGACTATCTGTTCGAGATGCAGCTGAACCTTATCGGCCACACCAGGCTGGGATGGGTTGCCTGGGATATCATCAGGTCGGTGGACCTGCTCCGGGAAATGGATAATATCGACCGGGAGAGAATAGTTCTGATCGGTTCGGTGACCTGGGGAGGAGGAAGACCGGCGGCTATCGCCGGCCTTTTCGACAAACGGATAGCCGCGCTGATTCCGTTCAACTTCGGAAGGGTTTACTGGGACAGTTACGAGATTCGCAACAGTATCTGGGGTAAAATCACTCCCTGGTTCATTTGCTGCGCAGGCGCGCCGAGAAAATTCATTTACGCACACGAGTTTTCCTGGGAAGGCGATGAGGGCCCGGTGTACCCCTCCGTCTGGGTGCCGGCCTGGCCGAGATATGAGCAGGTCTACAACCTGTACGGGGCCCGGGACAACCTGGCCACAGTCCAGGGAAAAGGGATCTTAAGGGTAAGCCAGACAGAGGGCGACTGCTACAGCCTGGGTTCCGTTCAACGAAAACCGCTCTACCCGCTTTTAAAAAAGTGGCTCGATATTCCATTGCCCTCACAGGAGGACCGGGACATCGAGATTGATTCGCAGCTCAGTTTTGCCAGAAGAAGACCCGATTATGCCGCGCTGCAGCTGAAAGAGTCCATGCGCCGCATGCCGGACTCCGCCTTGCTCAGTATCACCCCGGAAATCTCGGCTGAAATAAACCAGAGGCCCCTGCACCGGATTGCCTTCGACATCGGGAAAGATTTACTCCGGAAGGCCCGTGACAGACGAGCCCTGCTCGATCCCTCTGCCGGTCGGCGGAGTCTGGCGGACTCTCTGGCAAAAGTGCTCGGCGACATCGAGCCGGACAGGCATCCTGTGGTGGAAACCCGATGGTCCAAAAAGCTTTCGGCCGCGGCAGTCGAGGCATTGACCCTGCATACGGTTGACGGCACCATAATACCCGTGCTGATGCTGAGACCGGGCAATGCGGGAAACTCTCCCCGGCCTTTGGTGATCGCCCTTTCCGAAGGCGGGAAAGACCGTTTCCTCAAAGACAGAAGCCGGGAACTCGAACAATTAATCACAAAAGGCATCGCTGTCTGCCTGCCGGATGTACGCGGCACCGGTGAGAGTGCCCTCGACCAGTACAACAGGAGTGCAGGCCCGGCGATCCGGGCTGCCGAGCTCGGAAAAACACTGCTCGGCTTTCGTCTCAAGGATGTTCGCACGGTCCTGGAATATCTAAAAAGCCGCCAGGATATCGATCCCGGTAGAATAGCCTTATGGGGCGAGTCGTTCACCGAGGTAAACCCTGAAAACCTCTGGCTGGATGAATTGGCGAGATGGCCGATATCCCCGCAGATACAGCATTTCGCCTCCCCTCTGGGTGCGCATTTGGCTCTCTTGACGGCTCTATACCATGAAGAGATAAAAGCCGTGGCCGCCGGAGGAGCTCTGGTCGGGTATTTATCCATCCTGGATGATAATTTCAACTATGTCCCGCCGGATATAATTGTCCCGGAGATATTGAAAACCGGCGATATAAGCGATATCTGCGCTTCTCTGGCTCCCCGGCCCGTATTGCTGGTTAAAATTATAAACGGCAGAAACTGTCCAGTGAAAGAAAAACCACTGCACGCCGAGATGGAAGCTGTCAAGCTGGCATATCAAAGGTCCGGCAGAGCGGCAAATTTGATAATCAGCAAAGATTACGGCAAAGCGGAGCTTGTCCGGTGGCTCGTTAAACAAGTAATTTCAAGGCAGGACTCCGGTATTTAAAATTTCAGCTAATTAACCTGTATAATTCACAAAAATGTTCCTATACGATTCAGCGATAGTGCATATTTATGACACACCCCTAAATCCCCTCCTGTTAGAGGGGACTGGAAGGACGGAATTTATTTAAGAAAATTCCCTGTAGGGATACATCCGGGTGTGGCTCGTAAGCGGATGCGTAACGAGCGGAGCGGATGCCGTGTCCGGGCGGGGTGTGTAACTTGTGAGTCTTTCAAAGTTTTATTAGTTGTGGCAGCGAGCGGCCATCGGAGTTTATGAATA
>CAZSTM010000413.1:0-4203 GCA_964609635.1 uncultured Gemmatimonadales bacterium | reverse complement strand
CCCCGGCCTCGATGAGCAGTTCGGCTATCTCGAGGTGATTCCCGTCCCGGGCGTACCACAGAGCATTGTCGCCGTCGCTGTCTCCCAGGTTTACATCGGCGCCCGCGGCGAGCAGGGCTTTGACGACTTCGGTGAGCCCGGCCCCGGAGGCCCTCATCAGGGCTGTTCTGTGCAGTTCGTTTCTGGCATCGACTTCAGCACCGGCCTCCAGCAAAAGCAGCACGATCTCGCCCCGGCCCTTGAATGCGGGTATGACCATGATGCCGGCATTTTCCTCGGCACCTGCATCCGCTCCGGCTTTGATCAGTGCCTTGATCAATCCGATATCTCCCAGGACTGTTGCATGTTCCAGAGCGGTGTGCCCGCCGGGTTCTTTTACATTGGGATCTGCGCCCGCCCTCAAAAGTGTTTTTGCCATCCCCGGGTGGCCTAAATTGATTGCATGTATCAGGGCCGTGTAGCCCGAGATGTTTTTAGCATTAACATCCGATCCCGCCTTAAGCAGGGTTTTCACGAGATCGGCCCGGTTTACGGCCACCGCCCACATCAGGGCTGTCATGCCGAAGTCATCCTTCGCGTTCACGGCGGCTCCGGCCACGAGCAGGGATTTTACGGAGTCGGCATCGCCGCTTCTGACAGCGATCATCAAGTCTGTCAGGCCGCGCCCGGCATCCGCTTTCAAAGGTGGGGCAAAGAAGAAGACCGCGCCGGCAGCCAGCATAGTAATCAAGGTACTAGTCTTCCTCATCGGCTCCGGCCTTTTTGAGCAGTTGAATTATCTCTGTTTGATCTCCCAGTACGGCATACCTCATGGCCTTGTCCCCGTCTATGTCTTCCGCTCCGATATCCGCACCGGCGGCGAGCAGGATTTTCACGATATCTATGTTTCCTGCCATGGAGGCCCTCATCAGGGCCGTGGCATGGTATTCATCCGACCGGTCTTTTGCATTGACATCCGCACCGGCCTCCAGCAGAATCCGCACGACCTCGATCTGGCCTTTATATGCCGGCTGAACCAGGAGGCCGAGATTCTCCTCGGCATTGACATCCGTGCCGGCCGCAATCAGGGATTTTACCAGTTCGGTATTTCCCCTGCTTATGGCATATTTCAAGGCAGTGAAACCGTATGAGTTTATGGCATAGGGGTCAGCGCCCGCTTTCAGCAATATTTTGGCGATTTCGCTGCGGGTTAAGTCTGCGGCATGTATCAGGGGCGAATATCCGGAGGTGTTTTTCGCATTGACATCCGCGCCTGCACTGAGCAGGACCTTCACGAGATCGGCCCGGTTTACGGCCACCGCCCACATCAGGGCTGTCATGCCGAAATCATCCTTTGCGTTCACGGCGGCTCCGGCCACGAGCAGGGATTTTACGGAGTCGGCATCGCCGTTTCTAACCGCGATCATCAAGTCTGTCAGATCGCTCCCGTTCCCGGCATTCAAAGGGGCCAAAGAAAAAAATACTGCGCATGCAGCGAGTACGGCTGATATCATAAACCGCTTTTGGCTCATCACGTATGGGCTCCCGGGATTTAGGATTATCGATCAGGCACAGGTTCGATACCAGGCTGAACGGTCTTATGAAGTGGCTGCGGGGGAATACACCAGATTCTTCAGGAACGTATTCATTATGAGATTTATATATTCTAATCCCGGATTCCTGACAAGTCAAACGAGAATTTTTTCAGCCTTAAGTATAATTTAACTCCAAGAAGTCAAACTACCGTTACAGCAGGAAGGTGGCCGGTATGGATGAGATCGGCCGATTGGGCCGGTTTTTTATTGACTCACTCTCCGGTTGTAGTATAAAATGGCGCAGCGGATAAAGAAATTCCCAAGCAATTGTAAGCCGCGCCGGTATCCCTGGGAGCTATATGAACCCCACCGGGCGATCTAGTGAGGGGCCACGGACATGCCAGTGAAAAAACAGACAAGAAGGGAGTTTCTCTGCTGTGCCGGCTCGATCGGCACCTCGGCGGTTTTGCTTTCGGCGCTGACGGGAGGCTGGCTGGGCTGCGGGAAATTTCGGGAGCGCGCACGACCCAATATTCTGCTGTTTCTACCCGATCAGCACCGCCACGATTGGCTGGGTGCAGTGCCTGAGATTCCGGTGCGTACTCCTAACCTGGATGTGTTGTCGGGGCGGGGGGTATGGTTTACACGTGCGTTTTGCGCCTCGCCGCTGTGCGCCCCTTCACGGGCCTGTCTGGCCTCCGGAAAAGAATACGACAGGTGCGGAGTGCCCAGCAACAAAGTCGATTACCCGCTCGACCAGACCACCTATTATACCCTTTTGAGAGAATCCGGCTACCGTGTGGCCGGATGCGGCAAGTTCGACTTGCATAAAGCTTCACCTGCCTGGGGCGTCGAGGGCAAACATCTCTTGAAAGAATGGGGTTTTTCCGAGGGTGTTGACAGTGCCGGTAAGTGGGATGCCGTAAATAGCGGAGCCGAGGAGCCTAAAGATCCTTACATGGCCTATCTCCACGAGCGGGGCTTGGCCCAGGCCCATGTAGAGGATTATTATGAACGAGGTCATTATACCGGCACTTTCCCGACGCCCCTTCCCGATGAGGCTTATGGCGACAACTGGGTGGCGGAGTTTGGCTTGAAGCTGCTCCGGGGATTCCCCGGAGACACGCCCTGGTATCTGCAGGTCAATTTCCCGGGCCCGCACGAACCAATGGATATCACCGAAAGCATGGCGGAACTCTACCGGAATGTAGAGTTTCCCCAGCCCAACGGTTGTACCCAATTCGATACCGAGACGCATCTGGCGATTCGCAGGAATTACTCAGCCATGGTCGAGAACATCGACCGTTGGGTGGGCGTATATCTCGAGGAACTCCGTAAACGGGGCGAATTGGACAATACTTTGATTGTATACAGCAGCGATCACGGGGAAATGCTGGGCGATCACGACCTCTGGGCAAAGAAGGTGCCGTTTCAGCCTTCGGTGGGGATTCCGCTGATCATTGCCGGCCCCGGTGTCGTTCAGGGCATGATCAGCCGGGTACCGGTGAGCCTGATAGATCTCTGCGCGACCTTTCTAGATTACGCCGGGCTCCAGGCCCTTCCTGAGATGGACAGTATTTCGCTCAAATCATTCCTGGAAGGAAAAACCGGCGGACATCGTGAACATGTTTTCTCCGGATTGGGACAATGGCGCATGGTTTTTGACGGTCGCTACAAACTGATCAGCGGGTACGGCGAGACCGGAGAGCCGATCCTGTTTGATTTACTGAACGATCCGCTGGAAAACGTTGATATTGCCGGGCGAACCGAGGCGGAAGTGGATCGTTTGTCTCGATTCCTCAGGCTTTAGCTGAAATTATTTCTTTGCAAAGCGAAAGGAGAGTACAGGTGAAACGACTCGAGTTTTTGAGGCTCGCCGGCACACTGGCCGCGGCGGGTTCTTTTAATGGATGTTCGGGAAAGGAGCGTAAGGTGCATTTGATAACTTTGAGTTTTGACGACGGTTTCAGGAAATCCTTTGAGAGGGTTGCGCAAATTTACGAGCGGTTCGGTCTGTCCGCCTGTTTCAATATTATCGCCACGGGTCACCTCCCCGAATACAGCCCCCCGGGTAATTATATAGATAAATCCCCCAGGGGGGATTTCGCTCTCTGGAATGAGCTGCAGGCAAGAGGCCACGAAATCATGCCCCACAGCCTTAAGCACACCAATTTAAGCGAGATACCCATTGCCGAGGCAAAAGACTTGGTCCTCAGATGTCTGGATGTCTTTAACGAGGAGCTGGAGGGTTTCGATGCCGGGAAAGCTGTCTTTAATTTCCCCTACAACGCTTCCACTGCCGAGCTGGAGGCCTGGCTTCCAACGGTGGTTATGGCTTTTCGAACGATAGGGGAGGCCATAAATCCGCTGCCTGCTGCCGGGACGGTAAAGCTGACCTGTACCGGCTACGGGCCGGAAAACTGCGAGAGCCACCTGGATGAGCATATCGGTTTGCTGCTTTCCCGACCGAGCGGCTGGCTTATCTATAATACGCACGGGCTGGATGAAGAGGGCTGGGGCCCGATTGGAAGTGTATATCTGGAGAGGCTGCTCGAACGCCTGGTCGAGATAGACACGGTGCGGATCGTACCTGCAGGGAAGGCACTGCTGGAGGCTGCTGAGACCGAGGCGTGAGGGGTAATGCGGGTTTCATTTCGAGACGGTTTCAAAATGCCGCATGAAATGGGCA
>CAZSTM010000412.1:0-4206 GCA_964609635.1 uncultured Gemmatimonadales bacterium | reverse complement strand
AATCAGCCAATATCTCTCCCGCCACTCGGCCGTTGGCTTTGGGGTATAGGCGGAGTGTTCACCCTTGTGATTGCATTGCTGGAATTGCGGCTAGTATGGAAGAAAAAAATGGATCTGAGGAAAGACTCTAAGATTTCCACCCTGGTGGGAACCACCGGGATGACCGTTGTTGCATTTGCTGTCCTTTTTGCCGGGTTCTATTCGCGAGACTTACAGCAAATGGTAATCCTGGCACCAATGGCAATGCTGGTGATGATTATCGGTATTCTAATCAGCGTATACAACCGCGTACAGCAGGGCGAACTCAACACCCATGAAAAACTTTTGGAGATCGAATACCGCCTGACCGCTCTTGATGAGAGACTGCAGGGCGAAAAGACCGGGAAAAACTGATCCGCCTTAGAACAGAAGTTCTTCTTGATTTATAAATCCTTTCTGACAATTCCGCTATAATAAAAAGCTCCGGCTGACAATCAACCGGAGCTTTCTCTTTTATGGTTCCCCTCGGCGCGACCCGAACACCCGATACACGCTTTAGAAAACCGCTGCTCTTAAAATTTATTTTGACAATTAACCCTGTAATAAAGTATCCTGAAACAGAATCAGCGAAATTTCTCTGTTCCGCGGCGGTCATGAAAGCTGCGCAGGGGATATGCCCGGTTCGTAAGGATCTGAGAGATAAGATAACCATCCGGCCGAAATCAGGGCCAAAGGAGGTTGAGAGAATGAGCAGTACCGGGAGATTTTCATTGAGACTGAAAGTGGTTCTGAGCGCCGGTTTGACCGTTCTGCTCGCCGGAGCGGTTTTCAGCCCGTGGGCAAGGCAGATAGCCGCGGCCGAGGAGAGCGAGCCGCCTCTGGAGGCGAGCACCAGCCATAATACCGATAACGTGCCGCTCTACGAGGTTTTCGAAATCACTTTCAAACACGAAAACAGCTATCGGAACCCTTTTTTCGACGTAGCCGTCGAGGTCGTTTTTACCTCTCCCTCCGGAGAAAAGGTGGAGGTGGGAGGGTTCCACTACGGCACTTCCGGGGCGCCGGAAATCCGGACCCAAAAAATCGAGACTCCCGGGGGGGAGCGACAGAAGGTGGAATATCTTTTCGAAAAGCAGGATGTTTGGAAAGCGCGCCTCGCTCCCGATGAGCCCGGCGTCTGGAGCTACGCCTATGTTTTCAAGAACCTCCAAGGCCGGAGCACTACCGGCAAGGGCGAATTCACCTGCGTGAAAGGGAGGGTCCGCAGCCCCGGTTTTGTCAGGCCCAATCCAGCGAACCGGTTCCGCTGGGTGTTTGACGACGGCAGCCCGTACTTTCCCATCGGCCTCCAGGAATGCCTGGGCGATGGCACCGCCACCGGTTCGGTGCTGGATGCGCAGTCTCTGGAGGGTCCGTTCAGAGAAGACCGTCAGGGCCGCCCCCCTCTCCCGCCGGGTGCGATGTTTCAGCCGGGACCCTCCAACAACCCGGTCAACGCCGACATCTATTTCAGGCGCTACGCTCAAGGCGGCTTCAACCTCTTCCGCTTCTCTCAAAAAAACTGCTCCTATGAGCTGTATCAAGACCTCGACCACTACCTGGTTCAGGAATCGGTGATGACCGATGAGCTGCTGCGCCTGGTCCGCAAGTACGGCTTCCGTGTCTTCTACGGCTTTTTCGGCTACCAGGAAGTATTCAACCACTACCCGGAAGATGCCGTGGGCATGGCGAAGCTCAAACGCTTTGTCAAGTACAGCGTGGACCGCTGGGGTGCTTACGTGGATTTCTGGGAGTTCCTCAACGAGCAGCACGCCGATGACCGCTGGTACGAAATCATGGAGCCTTACCTGAGGTCCATCGACCCCTATCACCATCCGATAACCACCAGCTGGGAGCGGCCCGAGCTTGCAGGCATCGAGGTCAATGCGCCGCACTGGTACCAGCGCGAGGACGAGCTGGAATCCGATGTCGTCACTTCATCCAGAGCCGGGGAATGGAAACAGCACCATAAGCCTGTCATTGTAGGGGAGCAGGGGAACTGGACCGACAGGAAGAAACCCCGGCCGCCCGGGGTAGGAGGTGTCTGGGATGAGCGCTCGGTGGTGCGTATGCGTATCCGCAACTGGACTGCTTTCTTCCATGAGATCGCTTTCATTTTCTGGAACACCAGTTACGCCAAGGACGGCCACTACATGAATATCTGGCTGGGGCCCAAAGAGCGCGAGTATGTCCGGGCCCTGCAGGATTTCGCCTATCGCCTGGATGCCGATATTGTCATGGCCCAGGTCGCGGTTTCGGAACCGTCGCGCGTACGAGCCTGCGCTCTGGTATCCGGCCGGAGGGCCGGTGTGTATCTTCACCATTTCGAAAACCACACCGACCCGGTCAGAGATTTGAAAGTTACCCTGAGCGTACCTGTCGCGGCTAAAGGCTACTGGTACTCGACCGAAGATGCCGGGATTCTCGGAACGTTCGATGCCCAGGCGGGGGAGCGGACCTTTACGGTGCCGGAATTCACTGTGGATGTCGCGCTGCTTATCACCCCGGACGGCGCGCCGGATATCGACAGGGACGGACGGCCCAACCATCTCGACCCGGATGACGACAACGACGGCGTTCCGGATGCCGGGGACGCTTTCCCCCTGGAGCCGGAAGAATGGGAGGACAAGGACGGAGACTTGATCGGCGACAACCTGGACGCCGACGATGACGGAGACGGTGCGGGCGACGACCACAACAGCAACGGCGTTCCCGATCACCAGGAGTTGGACCTGGACGGGGACGGCGTGGACCGGAGCAAATCCGTCCCCTGGGATGCCTTCCCTGTGGATCCGAAAGAATGGCGCGACACGGACGGCGATGGGGTGGGCGACAACGCTGACACCGACGACGACGGGGACGGCTGGAGCGATGAAGCAGAGATTAAGGCGGGAACCGACCCTCTGGACAAACTGAGCTTTCCGCTGGAGTAGAAAAATTATTGTTATAAAAACCGGGCAGCTACCGATCGGTACTCATCTATTAATTGAGTGGCAATCCTGGTGTATTGTCAATTACGCCGATACTAAAAAAGCCCCGGCTTATTAAAAAGGTCCGGGCTTCTCTTATGTTGACCCTGGCGCTACTCGAACACGCGACACGCGTTTTATATCACCGGTGAAATATTAAGAATTCTTGCCCATAGCCACCACCTGCTGAGCCTGGGTGATCTCTGTCCGGGCAATTTTGAAAGCGCCCGGGGTCATTATGTGCACCGGCCTGGAGCGCTCGAGCCAATAGTAATTCGTATCATCTATCCCCATCTGGAAAGTGCCGCCGGGGATAGTGGCCATAGTGATGCCATCGATAAGCTCACTTTATTTATCAGAGCTAACCAAATCGATAATCAATCCCAAGGCAACCGAGGCAATAATCATATAAATTGTGAGAACTACCACATATATTGCACCGAAATAGTAGATAAGCAGCGGCAGCAATGGTATTTTTATCGCCCGGTTATATAAAAATGCCGCTATCAGAGCATTCCTCATGCCGTATTTTCTCAGCTCGCCCAGCATGGGGAAATAAGCATAAATTGGTCCGTGGCTAATAATTCCAGAGGCCAAGGCTATCAACCATCCCTTGATTCCCGAACCCTTTCCCAAATATCTGGAAATTGTTTTAGGTGTGATCAAGTAGTTTATAATACCCATGAATATGAATACCAGAATCAATAGCGGAATTATAGTTTTTAGCAGGCTTAAACTTGCAAGCAAGGCTTCCTGGGTTCTCTGCGGGTAAAAAATATATAACAAAAGATATAAAATTATCACAGATATCAGGAAGTAAAAGCCGTATTTTTCAGTACTGTTTTTCATTGTATGATTGCCATTGTTGCAACAGTACATACTGATACCACGATTACCAGAAAGAAGCTGATAATATTCCTCTTAACAGCGAACTGCTTTCCGAGAGCATCTGCTTCGAAGGGTATTTGAACCAGACCGACAGTTACCCACGCCACCAGAAATGCTGTAACCGCACTCAAACTGACCCCGCTTTTGAGAAACTCTCCGCCGAGGATGTAGCAATTAATCGGGTTACCAGTGGATACACTGCCGATAGCCGCTCCGACAACTGTATCCATCCATACATTACCGGCGAAAACAGATTTAATAATCTCTTGTGTCAAGAAAACCTTCACAATCCCGACAAGCAAAACCACGGCAAACAGGATAGAATATGACA
>CAZSTM010000411.1:0-4211 GCA_964609635.1 uncultured Gemmatimonadales bacterium | reverse complement strand
GTCATGTCTGCCGTATTCATTGGTATGATTGTGTATTTCAAAAGGAAAAATTGGCTCTGAAAACCCCTGAGCTTCAGCCTGAAGAGCCATATACTTTTAACTTATGTGAACTTGGATATGGAATATCACGCTGGGCAGCGACATCTTTACAAAGATAATTACCTTGGCCTGGAAATCTTGGCTTGGAAAGCATGCAGCTTTGACCTTGGGGATTTTTCGATTTACTTTGACCGCCGGGATATTCACACGCGCCAGGAGATAAAGTATAACGAAGTCATTATTTGCACCGGGAGAAACCGTTATGCAAAGTACTTTTGTGTTGGGAGTCGATTTCGGCACCGATTCGGTCCGTACCATTATTGTCAGAGTCGCGGACGGCGAGGAAGTGGCCTCCGCAGTTCGTAATTTTAGCCGCTGGCGGCAGGGTCTTTACTGCGATCCGGCGAAAAATCGCTTTCGCCAGCACCCTCTCGACCATCTCGAGGCACTGGAAGCCACTGTTAAAGAATCCCTGCAAAAGGCTCCCCCGCACACCACGGAAAAGATCATCGGAATCTCGGTGGATACCACGGGCTCCAGCCCCGGTCCGGTGGACGACAAGGGAGTTCCCCTGGGCCTTCTCGATGAGTTCAGCGACAACCCCAACGCTCAGTTTATCCTCTGGAAAGACCACACCGCTGTAGCGGAGGCCGGGGAAATAAACCATGCTGCCGGAACCTGGGGAGGGACGGATTTTACCATGTACGAGGGCGGGGTCTATTCTTCCGAGTGGTTCTGGGCGAAAATACTCCACGTATTGAGGGAGGATGAAAAAGTTCGGCGGGCGGCTTTTTCCTGGATGGAGCACTGCGACTGGATTCCCGCGCTGCTTACCGGGAACGGCGATCCTTTGAAAGCCAGGCGCAGCCGCTGCGCGGCCGGTCATAAAGCCATGTGGCACGAGTCTTTTAACGGGCTGCCCTCGGAGGATTTCCTGGTGAGAGTCGATCCCCTGCTCGAGGGTCTGCGCGGCAGGCTCTACAGCGAAACCCATACCGCGGATGTCGCGGCCGGATACCTCTGTCCCCAATGGGCGGAAAGGCTGGGCCTTGCCGAGGGCATCCCGGTGGGAGTGGGGGCGTTTGACGCCCACATGGGCGCGGTGGGCGCACAGATCGGGCCCTATATGCTGACCAAGGTGATCGGAACCTCGACCTGCGACATGCTGACAGCCCCGATGGAAGAGATCGGAGACAAGCTGGTCCGGGGCATCTGCGGGCAGGTGGACGGCTCGGTCATTCCGGGAATGCTCGGCATGGAGGCAGGCCAGTCCGCTTTCGGGGACATCTACGCCTGGTTCAGGGACCTGATCTGCCGGCCGGTCGAGAATATCCTGGCTCAGAGCGAGCGCCTTGCTCCCGGTGAACGAGACCTGCTCGTCCGGGAAATCCGCGAGCGAATCTACCCGGAGCTGACAGCCCAGGCGGAAAAACTCCCGGAGGATGAATCGGACATCCTGGCCCTGGACTGGCTAAACGGCAGAAGAACGCCCTATGCCAACCAGCTCCTCAAAGGAGCAATTACCGGGCTCAACCTGGGCAGCACGGCCCCGGCCGTTTTCAAGGCCCTGGTCGAATCGACCGCTTTCGGCTCCAGGAGAATAGTCGAGCGCTTCGAGGAAGAAGGCGTGCCGATCAAAAGCGTAATCGCCCTGGGAGGGGTCGCCAAAAAATCTCCCTTCGCCATGCAGGTCCTGGCCGATGTGCTCGACCGGAAAATCCAGGTGGCTGCCGCGGAGCAGGCCTGCGCTCTGGGGGCGGCGATGTTCGCAGCCACGGTCGGCGGGGCATATAAGACAGTAAGTGAAGCGCAGGCCAAGATGGGGAGCGGGTTCGAGAAAGAATATGTCCCCGATGCTTCCCGGGCGGAGAAATACCGGAAGATGTACGAGAGATACTGCAGGCTGGGTGAATTTATCGAGAGTCAGATCGAACTGGACAAGAAGCTTTAGGGGAAAGGTTCGGATTAAAAACTTACCCGGGTATTCGAGCGGGGAAATTAGTAACCGGTTTCCCGAATTGTTTCCGTACCATTGGATTGTTTGTCGTAGGGGCGACCGGCCGGTCGCCCGCACAGAGGGCGGCACGCCGTGCCCCAATTTTATGATGTCCATCACCCGCAGTTATCCTGAATCCTCACGCCAGGTGAAATATAGATATTGCCTGTTTGTTTCCGGACCTTACACGCTGAACCGGCCCGTAGGGGCGACCGGCCGGTCGCCCGCACAGAGGGCGGGTTTGAAACCCGCCCCTACTTTTATTCGAGCAGGCCCTCTTGTTTAAGCTGCCGGCGCTGCCGGGCTATATCCGCTTCCACCTCCGCCATCATTTCCTTGAACTCAGGGGTATCCCGTAAGAGTTCCAGAGTCGGGGCCCGCACCATGCGCCAAGACTCCCGCCAGCCGAGGTCGATTGCCTTGCGCAGCGAGGAGAGGGCCTCCTGCTTGTTACCCCCTAACGCATTGAGAGAAGCCTCAAAGTAATAGCTTTGAGGCGTGCCAAGGCCCTGCTCACGCTGCTTCTCCAGGTAAGCTTGGCTCTCGGCAAGCAGCTTGTTCCCAGATTCTGCATCGCCGGTCTTGAAATATGCCTTCGCCATATATACCAGGTCAGATCTGCCATACACGGAAATATCCCACGGCCCAAGACCCCATAGAGAATCAACATCTTTATCGGCTAATCGTACTCGGTCGTAAAGAATGAGGGCTTTTTCATAGTTGCCGACCATCATCTCGGCAAATGCGGTCCTGACTTTTGATATGTATCGAGGATTCTTGTTCAGTCTATCGTAAGTGAATTGCAGGTATTGGGTGTATCGGCCCCGGGCAAGATAAAGATAATCCTCTTCACGTTCACCGAGTATTATCTTCTCTGGTGCCAGTTCTCTCGCACGGGCTATGGATTTTTCGGCCAACTTGTATTCTCCCAGATCTATATAGATCAAAGCAAGCCAGGCATGGCCTACACTATTTTCAGGATACAACTCTACAGCCTTCTTCTGATCCCTGAGTGCTATGTCCAGATGACCATACATCCAATAATCCAAAAAATGTCGATGTTTTGACTCTTCAAACCTGCCCATAAAGCGTAAGTTTTCATTCGAAAATTCGATTATCTCCTCTGACAAAGGATCGATTTCAAGAGCTTGCTCCAGTATAGTCTGTGCATCTTTCCACCGGCCCATGATAGTCAGCATATCCGCATACCCGCTATATGCCGGCATATAGTTCGGATTTAACTCTATAGCCCGTTGGAATTCGGACATGGCGCCGGTGTTGTCATTGAACTGCCAACGTTTAACCTGGCCTAATGATGTATGGGCCTGGGCCAGCTTATCATCCAGTGCCAGGGCCTTCCTGGCAGCGGATTCCGCCCTAGGAAGAACCTCTCTCCGAGGGAGATTGCCCACCCTGAATTGATCTATATAGGAGTCGGCCAGACCGGTATAGGCCAGAGCGTAGTTAGAGTCCAACTCTATTGCCTGTGTGAAGTAGCCGACGGCTTTTTCGTACGCTGCCACTCCACCTTCATTCAAGTGGTGACGTCCCAGTAAGTAAAGTTCATAGGCCTCGATATTCTTAGTAGGCCGGCCGGCTAACTCGCTTTCGTCTTCTCCGAGCAATGTCACCTTGAGCGCACCCACCACCTGCCGGGAGATATCTTCCTGGACAGCGAAGATATCATCCAAATTGCGGTCGTAGGTATCCGACCAGAGATGATAACCGTCCGACACCTTGATAAGCTGAGTCGTGATACGTACCCTGTGGTCGTCCTTGCGAACACTGCCCTAACTCAACGAAGACACGTTCAGCGTCTCTAAAATTGTTGCAATATCGACATCCTTGCCCTTCAAGGAAAACGAGGAGGTGCGTGCCGTAACCCGAAGCTCTTTCACCTTTGCCAGCATGTTCAGCAGTTCCTCGGCAAGGCCGTCGCAGAAATACTCCTGATCCTTATCAGCGCTCATATTCACAAAAGGCAGCACGGCGATAGAGGTTATCTTTTCAGTGACCGGGGCAGTAGTTGGTACAGCGAAATAGCGGGAGTAAACAGCATAAAGTCCCAGGATGGCGACTACTATAAACGCCAACGCTATAGGAATTCTGCGGCTGATCTTCTTAACAGGTGCTTGTGCTGTTTTTCTGTCAACAGAAGGTTCTGCTACGGCAGGCG
>CAZSTM010000410.1:0-4238 GCA_964609635.1 uncultured Gemmatimonadales bacterium | reverse complement strand
CCCATGATGAGGGCTGTCTGTGAGCTCACCAGGCCGCACGGCATCAAGACCATGGTCAGTCTTAACCCCATCATGATCGATGGTACCGGCATGTGCGGCGGCTGCCGGGTCGAAGTCGGCGGGGAGACAAAATTCACCTGCGTGGATGGGCCGGAATTTGACGGGCATGCAGTGGATTGGGACCTCCTGGTCAGCCGACAGCGCATATACCTGAATCAGGAAGAAAAATCCAGCAAGCTGTTCGACAAAATGCACCCCGTAACCGGAGAACCATGCAAGCTGGAATCATTGGCCGATGCCGGCACCGACAACCCGGGGGAATTATCCGTGGAGCCTGCAGTCGAGGAGATGGAGGACAAGAAACCCTGGGAGATTCCCCGTCAGCCTATGCCCGAGCAGGCTCCTGAAGAGCGCGTGAAAAATTTCCGGGAGGTGCCCTATGGCTACACTCCGCTTCAGGCAATGGCCGAGGCCCGCAGGTGCATTCAGTGCAAAAACGCTCCTTGTGTCACCGGACGAATAAACAAACAGACCGGGGAGATGGAAGTAGGCTGTCCCGTGGAAATAGACATCCCGGGGTTTATCAAGCTGGTCGCCGAGGGCGACTTCCTGGGCGCTGCGCGCAAGATGCGCGAAAAAAACCTTTTGCCGGCTATCTGCGGCCGGGTCTGCCCCCAGGAGGATCAGTGCGAGAAGTTCTGCACCGTGGGCGTAAAGGGAGAGCCGATCGCCATAGGCAGGCTGGAAAGGTTTGTGGCTGACTATGAAAGGAACTCAGGAAAGATCGAAATGCCGGAAAAGGCCCCGTCAACGGGCAAGAAAGCAGCGATTGTCGGGGCCGGGCCGGCAGGGCTCACCGTGGCCGGTGATCTTATCATGCTGGGCCATGAGGTGACTGTTTTCGAGGCTTTGCATCGCGGCGGGGGAGTGCTGGTGTACGGGATTCCCGAATTCCGGCTGCCCAAGGAGATAGTGCGGCAGGAAATCGGCTATCTGGAGAAAATAGGGGTGCGTTTCGAGTACAATGCCATAATCGGCAAACTGGAGACCATTGACGAGCTGATGGAAGAAGAGGGATATGATGCGGTCTTTATCGGCTCCGGTGCCGGGGCGCCTTCCTTTCTCGGGGTTCCCGGGGAGAACCTGAACGGCGTGCTCAGCGCCAACGAGTACCTGACCCGCTCCAACCTGATGAAAGCCTATGATGCCAATTATGACACGCCGATTGTCAGCTCGCGCAATGTAGCCGTGGTCGGCGGAGGTAACGTGGCTATGGATGCGGCCCGCACGGCTCTGAGGCTGGGTGCCGAAAATGTCCATATAGTCTACCGGCGCTCTCGTAAAGAAATGCCGGCCCGGATCGAGGAAATCCATCATGCCGAGGAAGAGGGGGTCCAGTTCAGGCTTTTATGCAACCCGGTTCGCATCCTGGGAGATGAAAACGGCTGGGTCAAGGGCATGCAGTGTCTGCAAATGGAGCTTGGCGAGCCTGATGAGTCGGGCAGAAGGAGGCCGGTCCCTATAGAAGGTTCGGATTTTATTGTCGATGCAGACACCGTGATCATCGCCATAGGCAACGCACCCAACCCGCTGATTCCCCAGTCTGCTCCGGACCTGGATACCGGCCGCTGGGGCACCATCAATGCCGATCCGGAAACCGGAGCCACCTCCAAGCCCGGAGTTTTCGCGGGCGGCGACATAGTAACCGGCGCAGCTACGGTGATCCTGGCCATGGGCGCGGGCCGCACAGCCGCACGCGCCATGCACCGGTACCTGGACGGTAATTGAAACTTTTTGGTGCATAAACCGTTAGCAGGCAGGTGGCCGGCCACGATCAGCGGCCTTGGGTCCGGTTTTTACAGATTGAAAGATATCGGCCCGCAATATAAAGCTTTTTATCTTATAACCGTCACCATTTGCCTGAACCGTAGTCCAAAGGTTATATTTATCCTGCTTATCACCGCCGAGACTTTAATTTGCGGCTTTATATACCGCTAATTGCTGTTATGGGCTTCCGTCCGGGGGATGTTCGGCGTTGAGAGTCCGGGACGATTTCCCGGCCCGGGCACTCAAGTTTCATTTCCTGGCGTCAGGCTCATCCGCTTAAGAATGAGGGATAAAAGATCAGATGATAGTTGGAATTCCCAGGGAAACCTATCCGGAGAGCCGCCAGGTCGCTCTTGTCCCCGATGCCGTACCGGCCCTTGCCAAGGCCGGTCTGGAGGTTCTGGTGGAGTCCGGAGCCGGGGAAGCCGCCGGCTACCTGGATGAGGTTTACCGGGACAAGGGAGCCGAGCCGGCCCCGGGCCGTGATGAGATTTTTTCCCGGGCGGATATCATTCTGCAAGTCCATGCTTTCGGAGCGAACCCGCAGGGCGATGAGGACCTGGAGCGCTTACGGCGCGGGCAGGCGGTTATCGCTTTCCTGGAGCCGCTCTACAATGCCAAGGCCGCCGAGCGACTGGCAGCCAGGGGTGTTGCGGCGTTTTCCATGGAGCTGATGCCGCGGATCACCCGGGCCCAGAGCATGGATGCCCTCTCCTCGATGGCCACCGTGGCCGGCTACAAGGCGGTGCTGCTTGCCGCAAGCCACCTGCCCCGGATGTTTCCGATGATGATGACCGCAGCCGGTACGGTTACCCCGGCGCGAGTGTTCATTGTCGGCGCGGGAGTGGCGGGCCTGCAGGCCATTGCCTCCTCCAGGCGTCTGGGCGCGGTGGTTCAGGCCTATGATGTGCGGCCCGCGGTCAAGGAGCAGGTAGAAAGCCTGGGCGCCAAGTTCCTGGAGATCGAGCTGGAAGCAGGCGATTCCGAGGACGCCGGAGGCTACGCAAAGGAAATGGGCGAGGAATTCCTGCGCAAGCAGCGTGAGATGATGACACGTGTGGTGGCTGAAAGCCATGTGGTTATCACCACCGCGGCAATCCCCGGCAAGAAGGCCCCGGTGCTGGTTACCGCCGAGATGGTCAAAGGCATGAGTGCCGGCTCGGTGATAGTCGACCTGGCCGCCGAGCGAGGAGGCAACTGCGAGCTGACCGCTCCGGGCGAGACTGTTATCCGGCACGGGGTGAGCATCATCGGTCCGGTCAACCTGCCGGCGACCGTGCCCTATCACTCCAGCCAGATGTATTCGAAGAACATCACCGCTTTTCTGCTGCATCTGGTCAAGGAGGGTAAATTAACTATCGACCTGGAAGATGAAATAACCCGTGAAACCCTGGTGGCCGCCGAGGACGAAGTTGTGCACCCGCGGGTGCGCGAGGTTTTAGGCCTTGATCCAAAGGCCGCCGACCGGGAAGGGAGTTAGCCATGGAAATCTTTATCGGCTGTCTGACTATTTTCGTGCTGGCGGTTTTCGTGGGCTTCGAGGTGATTACCAAGGTGCCCCCGACCCTGCATACCCCGCTGATGTCGGGTTCCAACGCCATCTCGGGCATTACCCTGCTGGGCGCCCTGATTGCAGCGGGTTCCGAGGAGATCGCTTTTGCCTCGGTCCTCGGGTTCGCCGCCGTGGTGTTCGCTACCATTAACGTGGTGGGCGGTTTCATGGTGACCCACCGTATGCTGAGAATGTTTCAAAAGAAAAAGTGACCGATGGACCAACAACTGCTGAATTCCCTGATTAACCTGGCCTATCTGGTAGCCGCGGTTTTGTTCATTTTAGGACTCAAGGGCCTGGCGCACCCGCGCACCGCCGTTCGCGGCAACATGATCGGTGCCGCCGGGATGCTGCTGGCAGTGCTGGTCACCCTTTTGGATCAGCACATTTTGAGATTCGAGGTCATCCTGGCTGGAGTGGTGCTGGGTTCGGCCATCGGCGCCGTTCTGGCGCTCAAGATCCAGATGACCGCCATGCCGCAGATGGTGGCCCTGTTCAACGGTTTCGGCGGGGCGGGCTCTTTCCTGGTGGCGGGCCTGGCCCTGGTGGTGGCCGGCCTCGGCGGCCAGGGCTCCGAGCTGCAGGGCTCGGTTTCCACCGCCGCCTCGGGTATCGTGGGTGCGGTCACTCTCTGGGGCAGCCTGGTGGCATTCTGCAAGCTGCAGGAATTCCTTATCCCGGGCAAGCCGGTGCTGTTTCGCGGCCAGCATATCCTTAACGCGCTGATCTTTCTGGGCGCCCTGGTCCTTGGGGTTTTCCTGGTGATCGAGCCCTCATTTATCGATCCGGTTACCGCCTACTGGGTCATGGTGGCCGTGGCCTCGGTGCTCGGCATCCTGCTGGTGATACCCATCGGCGG
>CAZSTM010000409.1:0-4256 GCA_964609635.1 uncultured Gemmatimonadales bacterium | reverse complement strand
GCACAGAAAAACTCGGGCGATATAATCGATATAAACGACGATTTTATCAGCGACCGGGTATGGACCGATAACGTGGCCCTTGGCCTGAGGGCGACTGCCGGCGACCTTTTAGGAGATGACGAATTCAGCTTTTCCGCCAGCAGCCTGAATGAAAGCCGGAAAGGAGGCCTGTTGGAGAAACCGGACCCGTCGGATCCGGCAAAAGTGATAAAAGATGTCTGGAAGAACCCCTTCGGGGAGGGTTCCGAGGCCATAGACACCAGGCGTTATGAGGTAACGCTTGGATATAAGAAGGGATTTGCTCTGGGTAACTCGTTGGGGGTAACCTTTTCCTACTGCGATCATAGTCGTGACGCCACCAATGATACTTTCCTGGGTGACTACATGAGTAGCCACGATGATGCCTACCCGCCGTCCTACCTGATGAGTCCTTATCTGGCAAATGAGCACATCTATGTGACGAATCTCCGCTATTCTCATCCTGTTGGAAATCATCTGTTATTAACGGGATTTCAACACCGCCGGGATAAGATGGAGGAGCAGGGTATGTACTGCATCGTCGAACACAATCCGGAACTCGGTCTTGAGACCGGCGATACATACAGGTCTCTGAGTAAAAAGCATGGGGATGATTATGGGGTTTATTTGCAGGATGAGATCTCCTTGGGGGATAATCTGGAGTTGGTGGCGGGAGTAAGATACGATGCCCACAACTCTGAAGACAAGTTTGCCGGAAGCGGTAAGGTCGCAGGTCTGGACATCCCACAGATAACTTATAAGGAAAGTGCCATAAGTCCCAGGGTGGGGGTAATGTACAAAGTAACTTCCGCGTTGACCCTCAGAAGCAGCCTGGGAACAGGTTTCAGGGTTCCTTACACTTTCAGCGAGGACTTACACCTTTGCAGTGGGTCTCCAAGGGTTTACAAGCCTGGGGGGCTCACACCGGAGAAATCTGTAAGTTTAAACCTGGGCCTGGATTATTTTGGAGAAAGATACATTGTAAGCGCCAATGTCTTCCGCACCAACCTGGAGGACAAGATAGGCTTTGTCGATGCCAGCAGGGACCTTAAAAGCAGAGGCTATGATTATATGTGGAAAAACATAGGGAATGCTTACACTCAGGGTATAGAACTGGGCTTCAGGTCGCTTGTGGCAACAGACCTGACTGTTGATCTCAACTTTACCTGTACGGATGCCCGGTATAAAGAAAGAAGAGGGGACTGGCTGATGAGCCGTGAGGATTTCCTTGCCGCATGGAAGGACGAATATGGAGACGAAGAAGGCACGGCGTTATTCAATCAACGGTGGCCCAAATATAAGGAAGCTGGTGATGACAGTAAATACATCCCACGCGTGCCAAGAATCACCGGGGGCGTCAAGCTGGAGTATAGTCCCGGCTTCTGGGACCTGGTATTGGACTGCCCTTTTACCGGAAGCTTGTATATTGACTATTTCTACGACGGGGCGGTCCCCTCGGAGATTAAGCATACCGATCCCTTCGTGGTGATTAATACCAGAATATCCAGAAAACTCACCAGGGGAATCTCCGCCTATCTGGGAGCGAAAAACCTGTTCGACTACCTGCAGAAGGATAAGCGTCCCGACGATGCCGCTTTTATGTGGGCGCCTTATACCGGCCGGATAGTCTACGGTGGAATAAAAGTAACCTGGATGTAAGCTGAAGGCGAAAGCAGGCAGTCGTTTTAGGCTTGGAAGCGTTTTTTTTCAATCCCGGGGTTTGTGACGATCGGCGATATCGCGGGCCAGCTTGTCCACGGCCATCAGCAGCGACTGCTCCAGCGCCGAGCCCTTGCGGAAATCCGCCGGCAGCAGGTTACTCACCCTCTCATCCTCGATAAAGCCCCAGGCCTGGCTCCACTTCTCCCTGCGGGCCGGGTCATAGACCCCGAGGGCGATTCCCCGCTGCTTGCGGATCAGGGAGAAGCAGGGTATGTCCGTGTAGCCGTCGCCCACGTAGATCATCTGGTTGAAAGGCACGCGGATTTTATCTCTGGGTACTCTGCGGTTCACCTCGAACGGGCGGCTGTCGAACTCGCGGCCCGAAAACCCCTTGCTGATCTGGAAAAGGTAGCGGGTCTTGTCGGTGAAGCTGATAATGTTCTTGGGGAAGAGTATCTCCCCGGTATCCTGATGGTAGAGGAAGTCGCAGGACCAGATGCGACTGAAGCGGCGGCTGATTCGGGTGGAGGAGAGGATTTCGCGGATGCCGCTGGAGACCACGTAGAACTCCAGCCTGACATCCGGCCGGACCGAGGCCGCCTGCCCGGAGAGTTTGTCGAATATGCGGGTGACCCCCTCGTGCAGGCGGATACTTCTGCCGTAATCCGACAGTTTTTCTCTGGTTATCCGCTCGGGTCCCGGCCGCGATTTCGACTCCTCGATCATGGCGTGGAGGTAGGCGGGTATGGGGTCCCAGCCGTCGGCCACCAGCGGGTCCACCTTCTCCTGCCAGAAGATGCCCGGATTCAACCCGTAGTGCTGCAAGAAGCCCCAGGTGGTGTCCGGGGCCAGGGTGTCGTCGAAATCGAAAACTACTGCGATGGTCTCCTGCATTTTTCTCTTCTTTGATCTTTCGATTTGGATTTATTGAGTAATGTATTGCAATGCAGGGTTTGCCTGGATTACAATTTATAATCCTTAATGGTTTTAAACATTGTCTCGATGTTTTCGGTCGGAATATCCCCGATCATATCCTGGTCCGGAGCTGCAATATACCCCAGGGGGCCTAAAGTATCGATGGTATTGATTATTTCCTCGCGTACCGCTTCCGGCTTCTCATAAGGCAGTGTGGTCTGGGTGCTTATTCCTCCGTGAAAGGCAATTTTATTCTTGAACCTGTCCGCTAAAATGGAAGGGGCCATGCTGGAAGCGCTAACCTGCACCGGGTCCAATATATCGACACCGCATTCAACCAGGTCGGGGACAATATCGGCGACGGCTCCGCAGGTATGGAACATAACCTTCAGCCCAAAGCCTTTTGCCTGGTCCGCCAGCCTTTTAAGATGAGGCTTGAAGAATTCACGGAACATATCCCTGCTTATGAACATGGAGCTCTGTGTGCCGAAATCACTCCCAAAATAATATATATCTAGGTATTTGCCGCACGCAGAAAGATAGGCTTGGTTTAATTCGATAAAACAATCTGTGATCCTTTCAACCAGTCTTGAAATCAACTGTGGATTACCTGCCATACAGGCCAGATAATTTTCTTCTCCCATCATCGACCTTGAATGGGTAAAGATACTCGCCCATACCCCGCCGTACACGGCGAGGCCGGTTGAACGGGCGGTTTTTGCCTGTTTTAGGCTTTCATCGATATCTATAAGGCTCTTATCCGGCCATTTGATATTAAAAATATCATCCGCCTCGACAGCCCCGGCCAGGACCGGTTCCACAACCGTTTCAGAGGATATGTTCTCATATTTAACGCTTTTTATCTGGTTACCGAACATGTCATAAGAAATCCCTTTCTCATCCGGCTGCTTAAACCGTTCTTTTTTATAGGAAACGCCGATATGTACTGCATCGGCATCGAAATAAGAGATAAGATCAGCGTCCTGGGAAAGCTTGTATTTTTCTTTCAATCGTTCTTTTATGGGCGCCTCTGCCCTGAAAAAAAACGGTATTCTATCGATATCTTTACCTTCGATGGTTCTTAATACACGTTCTCTGTGACCTAGTCCTGCTGCCATCTAACTGTCATTCCTCGGTTATTAGAAAATTGTGTCCGGAAGATAACCTGAATCGATGAGGATATTCGTTAAACGCCATTCGCAGGGGTTTTCCAATGAAGATTGTCTCGAGCTTATAATTAATCAGCACTTTTGTCCGCACTTTTCACGCTCCGAGGCTGCTCTCGGTGCTCAAAGCTCAGTCTTGTCCCTGGCCTCCGTGATCTTGAATCACGGATTACAAGGATAAAAGATAAGATTACACGGATAGCTCCACCCTTACGCTGGCGTGGCTTGTGGTTGTGCAGGGGAATAATAGCAAAATCTTGTTCGCGAAAAACCACAAGTAGGGTTTTCCAACGAATGCCGTACGCATTATGTGTCGAACTTCAAGTTCGCGGTTTTTGGTACTTTTTGACGCCAAAAAGTACGAAAAATAAAACTTAAAGTTAAGATTTGACTAAGAGCTTATCCGTAAATAAGCTTTACTTTTAGAAATTTTTTTGCCATATTATTTCAGGTATTGAAAATTATACTTAGGAGATACTATGGCAAAAATCCATT
>CAZSTM010000408.1:0-4271 GCA_964609635.1 uncultured Gemmatimonadales bacterium | reverse complement strand
AAGAAAAAAGGCGGGCAGGATATTATCGAATACCCTCTGAACAAGGTGATCCCCTAGCTGGAGATTCTCCTGATGGAAGAGCCGGTTAAAATAATCGACAGGGACCCGGAAGGCTTTCTGGATGAGCTTGCCCGGCGCAAAGCCGATGACCTGGACCAGGTGACCGCATCGGTGGCCCAGATCATTGCGCGGGTTCGGCATGACGGCGACCGGGCGCTGATCGAGTTCAGCCGCCGTTTCGACGGGGTGGACCTGACCGCGGAAAATCTGACGGTGAGTCGCCGGGAAGTCGACCGGGCGGTCGAGGACCTGGATGAGTCCCTGAAAGAAGCCTTAAGCGCTGCTTACCGGCGTATCTGCGACTACCACCGGGCCGGCTTGCCCGAGTCCTGGTCTATCACCGGAGCCGACGGAGAGACGCTGGGCCAGCGAATCGGCCCGGTGGACTCCGCTGCGATTTACGCTCCCGGAGGCAAGGCGGCCTACCCGAGCAGCGTGCTGATGGGAGTGGCCGCGGCCAGGACGGCCGGGGTTGAACGGGTGGTGCTGCTCTCGCCGCCGGCGAAAGACGGGACCTTGAACCCGGCTGTGCTTTTCGCAGCCGGTCTAGGCAGGGTGGATGAAATCTACCGTGTCGGCGGAGCGCAAGCCGTGGCCGCCGCGGCCTATGGGACCGCAACCGTGCGCAAGGTGGATGTTATCGCCGGCCCAGGGAATATCTATGTTACCGCGGCCAAGAAACTGGTTTACGGCTGGGTGAATATCGACATGCTGGCCGGCCCCAGCGAAATAGTGGTGATCGCCGATGAAACGGCCGATCCGGCCTGGGTGGCCGCGGACATGCTGAGCCAGGCCGAGCACGACCAGCGCGCCGGGTGCCTGCTGATCACCACCAGCCGGGCGCTGGCCGAAAAGGTCCAGACTCAGATCGAGCTGCAGCTCAAAAGTCTGCCCCGGGCTGAAATCGCCCGCGAGGCCCTCCGGAACTTCGGCGCCATCCTGCTGGCCGGGTCTCTGACAGAGGCTGCCGGGCTGTCCAACCGCTTCGCCCCGGAACACCTGGAACTGGCAGTGGCCGAACCCGATGAGCTGCTGGAGAGCATAAATCACGCAGGCGCTATCTTCCTGGGATCCCTTACCCCGGAAGCCGTGGGCGACTACTGGGCCGGCCCGAACCACGTGCTGCCCACCGGCGGCTCGGCCAGGGCTTTCTCACCGCTCGACGTGGAGGTATTTCTCAAGCGTTCGAGCCTGATTAGTTTCAACCGGCAGGCGTTCGAAAAAGCCCTTCGCCCGGTTACCGTAATGGCCCGGTCCGAGGGATTCGAGGCCCATGCCCGATCGATGGAAATAAGAAAAGAAACCTTTAAATGAAAATAAAGGTTCAAAGGCACAAAGTAAGGGCACGGCATGCCGTGCCCTTACAGAAGTCAGACGAACCCCGGTGCCTTGATGGTTAAATCTTCCTGAAAAAACCATTTTCATCCTTAGTTGTGTCCGCTCCATCGGGCATGAGGATTTAAATGAAAAATGTCGCTAAGATAAAAAACCTGGTGCGGCCGGAACTCAGAGAGCTCAAGCCCTATGTCTCTCCGGCGTATGCTTTCGAACGGAAAATGGACCTCAACGAAAGCCCGTTCGACCTGCCGAAACAATTGAAACAGGAGATTTTCGCACGCCTGGAGAGCGAACCCTGGCAGCGCTATCACGATGAACTCGAGCTCCCCTTGAAAAAGGCCCTGGCCCGGTACGCGGGCCATACCCCGGAGGGGGTGCTGTTCGGCAACGGTTCCAATGAGTTGATATTCCAGGTTTTACTGGCCTCAGTGAGAGAAGGCGAGGCAGTGGTCTTTCCCGAACCCTCTTTCAGTCTCTACCGCCAGAACGCGGTGGTGGTCGGCGGAAAACCCGTGCCTTTCCGGCTGAACCGGCAGGATTTCTCGGTGGACCCGGCAGTGGTGGTCGAGCTTGCCGCAAAGCACAAAGCCCGGGCGGTGATACTTTGCTCGCCGAACAACCCCACCGGTAACCGGGTGCCCAACGAGGTGATCGAGGAGATCGCCCTGGGAGCCGGCTGCATTGTCGCCGTGGATGAGGCCTACATGCAGTTTGCCGAAAACAACGCTTTGGCGCTGCTTGAGACTTTCCCCAACCTGGTAATCCTGCGCACTTTCAGTAAAGCTTTCGGCCTGGCCGGCATGCGTTTCGGCTATTGCCTCTGTCGGCCGGAGCTGGCGGCCGAAACGGCCAAGGTGCAGCTTCCGCACCACGTGAATTTTTTCAGCCAGAGCGCGGCATTGACCCTGCTAGAACACCCCGGGCTGATCGAAGATCAGGTGGCGGCGATCAAACGGGAAAGAAGCTTTCTCAGCGCTGAATTAAGCGCCCTGCCCGGAGTAAAAGTCTATCCCAGCGAGGCTAATTTCCTGCTGCTGGAATTCGACGACAGGCGGCCCGGGGAAGTTTTCGACAAGCTGCTCGAAAAGGGTATCCTGGTACGCAATATCAGCAATTATCCGGGACTTTCACGGTGTCTGCGAGTGACTGTCGGCCCGCAGGCGGACAACCGGGCCCTGGTCGCCGCAATGGGCAAGGTGCTCTGATGGAAGGTTTGAGGGAAGAGCTCTACCTGGAAGTGGCCCCAGGGCTCTGGGCGCGCAAATCACCCCCGCCACCACCGGTTGAATCGATAGACGGGCTGGTTTTCGATATAGACGGGGTGCTGGTGGATGTCAGCGGCTCTTTCCCTCAGGTGATCCCCCTGGCCGTACAGTACTATTTCAACCGCATCCTGAAAATACCCGGCTCGGCTCCACTGGTAACCGCGGGCGACAGCAGCCTGTTCAAGATGGCGGGCCGCTACAACAACGACTGGGATGTGGTCAACGGCACGGTATGCTACGGCTTGATGAAGATGCTGAGCCTGAGCGAAGGCTGCGAGCCGACCATGGAAGCCTTGAGCGCCGCCGAGCCCTCGCTGGAGGAATTTACAGCCGCCGTAAAAAAACTCGGCGGCGGCCTGGATAACACCCTGGCCCATGTCCGCGATCAGCTCGGACCGGAGAAATTTCGCAGGTTCGACCTCCTGCACAAACCGGAAGTGGTGAAAAAAATTTTCATGGAGCATTACGCAGGCTCGAGCCTCTGCCGTGCCTTTTACGGACATGATCCGGAATATTACCGGGGACCCGGCCTCAACCAACGGGAAATCTACCTGCCGGAATTGCACCTGCTGGAAAACCTGACCGGCAGGGGTGTGGCGCTGGGAGTGCTTTCCGGACGGATTCCCCCGGAAGCCAATTATGCCCTGGCGCAGATGGGTCTGGACGGATTGCTGGCCGCCGGTTTTGTGGTTCTAGATGACGGCAGCCTGCCCGGAAAGCCCGACCCGGCCGGATTGAGGCTCCTGGAACAGCGAATGGGATTTACGCGGGGCCTGTATGTGGGCGACACCCCGGACGACTGGTCCACGGTGCTTAATTTCCGCGGGGAACTCCGGGACCCCGCCGGGATATCGGGCTGCATGGTGGAAACCGGAGCGAAGAATAATAACCTCCTGATTTCCTGGTTCGAACAGGCGCGGGTGGATTACCTGGCGACCGATGTCAATTGCCTGCTAAGAGCACTGCAGACCTAGGGTTTGATATATTGACGTATATTACAAATTCATTCCGAGAGTTTATCTCTCATTCTTTACCACCGGACACAAAGACACAAAGGGTTTATTAAATAAAATCGACAAGGCGCAAAACAAATTGAAATCAATCCACCAATTTAGCGTAGGGGCGAGGCATGCCTCGCCGATGTTCGGGCGACCGATCGGTCGCCCCTACGGTCTTGTTCAGCGTGTCTGGAAAAAATACGTAATCGAACTTTTGAATTACAGCACTTAGCGACTTGTTGGTCAGATTTTGAAATTGAACTGCAAATATCTTTGCAATCTGCATCATCTGTGGATAATTAATTTAAGGAGCCCCTGATGAGTTCCCCGAGAACCGCAACCATAAGCAGAAAAACCGGCGAAACCGACATCCGCCTGAGCTTGAATATCGACGGCAAGGGCAAGGCTGTCCTGGAGACCGGCCTCGGCTTTTTCGACCACATGCTGAGCTCGCTGGCCAAGCACGCCCGCTTTGACCTCGAAATTCGCTGCCAGGGCGACCTGGAGATCGATGAGCACCACTGTCTCGAGGATGTCGGCATCGTGTTCGGCTGTGCACTGGCCGAGGCGGTGGGCGACAAAGCAGGAATCAGCCGTTTCGGCCACGCCC
>CAZSTM010000407.1:0-4272 GCA_964609635.1 uncultured Gemmatimonadales bacterium | reverse complement strand
TCCCGTCGACCAAGAGCCAGCCCAAGGAAATGCTGCCGGTGGGCAGGAAACCGGTGGTGCAGTACGTGGTCGAGGAGATGGAAAGTGCGGGTCTCAACCAGATCCTTTTTGTCACCGGGCGGAAAAAGCGCTCGATCGAAAACCATTTCGACAAGGATGTAGAGCTGCTCAAGGAACTGCACCAGAGCGGCAAGTCGAACTTGATCGAGGAGATGAAGTACCAGGAGCTGGATGTCAGCTTTTACTATGTCCGCCAGAGCGTACAAAAAGGGCTTGCCGATGCGATCAGCCTGGCGCGGGATTGGGTGGCGAACGATGATTTTGTGTGTTCCCTGGGGGACTCTATCATCAGAAGCACGCAAAGCGGCAAGAGCCTGATACAGCGGATGATGAAAGTGCACACCGAACGCAAGGCCGCCTGCACCCTGGCGATTGAACGGGTGCCGACCGAAGAGGTTTACCGCTACGGCATAGTCGAGGCCGAGGAATCCGGTGGAGTATTCGAGGTGAAATCCCTGGTGGAGAAGCCTAATGTTGAGGAAGCACCGAGCGATCTGGCCATTGCGGCCCGCTATGTTTTTTCGCCGGATATTTTCCAGGCCATCGAGATGACCCTGCCGGATAAGGGCGGGGAGCTGCAGATTACCGACTCGATCGGGCTGCTGCTCAAGAAAGGGCTTCCGGTCTGCGCGGTGCTGCTGGCCGAAAACGAACAGCGCTACGACATAGGCAACTACGAGAGCTATTTCAAGGCTTTTGTCGATTTCGCCCTGCAGGATGAAAAGTACGGCCACATGCTGCGTCACTATCTTGCGAGGAAGTTATGATCGAGGCTTCGGCTCCGGCCAGGGCGGGAGTTATCGGCAACCCCACGGACGGGTACGGCGGCAGCATGATCGCCTGTTCGCTGGGTTTACGGGCCACGGCTCGTATCAGTGATCACCGCGGGCTCGAGCTGGCTTTCGGCGGCGAGGAAACCACCATCGCCGATGAAAAAGACCTGCGCCTGGACGGCGGAGTATTCGACATCCCCAAAAGCGTAATCCGCTACCTGCGCATTGCCGACCGAAAATTCCGTCTCGAAGCAGTGAGCGACATCCCCTTCCGCAGCGGACTGGCAGGTTCGACCGCAATGCTCGCAGCCACCTTCGGCGCGGTGGCCTCCCATATCGGCCTGCACCTGAACCGCTACCAGATGGCCGAGACCATCCGCTATATCGAGCTCAACTATATGGACATCCAGTGCGGCTACCAGGACCAGTACATGTCTATTTTCGGCGGGCTGAACTACATGGATTTCCGCACCAAGGAAATCTACCGCGAGCTGCACGAGGAGGCTTTTGCCACCGTGGAGCCTCTGGCCCAGTATGTCGAAAAGCTGCCTTTCGTGCTGGTGCATACCGGCGTGCAGCGGGTTTCCGGCAGTGTTCTCAGACCCGTGCGGGAACGCTGGCTGGATGGAGACCCGGCGGTGGTGAAGGGCTACCGGGAGATAGCCGGACTGGCCCGGGCCGGGAAGAAGGCGCTGATCTGCAGCGACTGGGAGAGACTAGGCGAGCTGATGAACCGCAACCACGAAATACAAAAAGCGCTCGGGGCATCGGGCAAGGTTAACGACATGTTTATCGAGCTGGCGCTGGCCCACGGAGCCTTGGGCGCAAAGCTCGCCGGAGCCGGCGGCGGAGGGACCATTATCGCCCTGCACTTCGAGCCGGAGGTGCTGATCGAGGCTTTCAAAAAGAAAGGCAACCACCTGGTGATATCACTCGATCCTCAGCCCGGGCTGCAAGTTAAAAACAAACCTGGGGTTTGACGAAACTGTTGTAATATCCCATAAAAATTAAAATTAAGCATATTTAAATAAAATCCCCCTGTACCGCCCCTTGAAAAAGGAGGATACAGAGGGATTTCCGTTCCTTTCGAGCCCCACCCCGCCATTCATTTTTTTAAAACCAAATAAGAAACCCGCGGATAGAGATCGGGTCTATTGGCCTTCCACCGCAGCTTCCACCGGCGGCCGGGCGGTTTCAGTCTGAGCGAGCAATTTACGATATGTCAAAGCAACGGCAACCATTACAGTTGGCGCAGCGGCAAAGAGGCCGATCCCCAGACAGAGCATACCGAGTATGACGATCACAAACAAGACAGACCACAAACCCAGGATGTCCCATTTGGCGCCCATGGTGATCCTGGAGCTTGCCTTGAGGGCTTCGACCGGCCCCAAACCCTTTTCGACAATAAAGTAAGGAAAGAATCCAAATTTTATTCCCCAGATGACTCCTGGGAAAATTAACAGAATCATTCCAGCGACGAAGATCAGCATAAAAAGGATTAAACTTAAAAGATACGTGAAAAATAGAGGGAAGCAGGAGAAAAGGTCACCGAAGGTGCCTTTCACATTATCACAGAACTTGAGACAGATTTTTATCATTCCCATCGCCAATACCATATTCAAGACCAAAGAGATAATATACAGAACAATTCCCACAGCTAAGGATTCTTTTATCACCAACTTAGCGAGGAACTGAGGTGCAGTTCCCAATATCCAAAAAACCAACAAGAGACCGATAAAGAAACCGAGGTTGGCTTTCATGGTTTCCCAGCCGAACTTTACCACCTCGCCGATATAAATACCCTTTGTTTCCATATTCCTCTCCTTTTTAAGGTGGATACATTAAGGGTAGATTGTTGCTGAGACCTAAGTCTCCAGCACGTAAGGGGGATGGCCTGATATTCCGCTTTCCAATTCTGAACAGCTATTGGATTTATCTGTCAAAATAATTAGTTTGTCTTGATAAAAATATTTTGACAGTTCTCCTGATTATAACCTTTTTCAGCTAAATTGTAAAGGCGCAATCGATTTTCAGCGCCTCCAGGCTATAAAAGAGGCGAGAACGACACCCAGACCTTGCGGCTGCGCGGCCCGTCGAACTCGGCGAAATAAATCCCCTGCCAGGTGCCGAGCCTGAGCCTGCCTCCCTCGACTATCACCTGAATGCTCTCTCCGACCAGGGAGCTTTTGATATGCGCGGCGCTGTTGCCCTCGGTGTGACGGTAACCCGCCTCAAAAGGAATCAGCGAATCCACCATCCTGAGGATGTCTTGCGCCACATCGGGGTCGGCATTTTCGTTTATGGTCACCGCGGCGGTGGTATGGGGCACGAACACCGTGCATAGCGCATTCTCCACCCCGGCCCGCCGTACGGCCTCCTCCACCAGAGCCGTGATGTCCACCAGCTCGGTTCTGCTGCCCGTAGGGACACTTATCTGTTCCAATTTTCATCTCCTGATATCGGTAACTGAAAGTTTCATTAAGGACTAACCATAATAGGTTCGGGCCGGGACCGGTGTCAAGCCAATAAAATCCCCCTGTATTACCCTTTGAAAAGATGGATACAGGGGGATTTAATCTGAGTAACCTTTGGATGATTATAAAAGTATCTCTAGGCGGCTCTGGCGGACGCCTTAGCGGTCCGTTGATTCCTGATCTCATGCGCCTTTTGCAGGGAAGGAACTCCCCTGGGGTAGATCCCTCTGGGCCGGAGACGCCGGGAGACTCTTGGAGCCGAAGTCTTTTGGGTTTCCATTGTCCCGAGATCCGGGGAAAAACCGTGGCCGCGCCGGGGTCCAATGAGCTCTACAAGAGAAACCGCCCAGATCAGCACATAGGCCAGGCCGATAACAGAGATGAATACTGCGAAATAAATGTGGTTGGTAAGGGGGGCTAATAAATCCTGCAGTGTCATAGGGCCTCCATGCCGTTTAACCCGAAATCCCTGTTCGGGCTGTTTCATAAGGCTGCGAATAACCGGTACAGGTGTTCCTCTTAATAAATCGACCGTTTTTTGCAGAGATTGAATTTTTTTCTCTGGTCGCAAGCTCTAATCTGAAAAAATCTATCTTCCACAACCGTGATATACCATAACCAGGGCGATTTTCCTTTCTTTTCATCGACTCATTGCCTTCAGGGGCCACATATTCGCCTTGCAACCACCATTTCAGCTATATCCGCTTGACATATAAGCCAAAACATTTCTATATTGAAACCCTTGCGACAGATTTGTTGTTTGTTTTACGCCGGGAATTCGAGATGAAAAAATTCACCGTGGACAGTTTTGCCAGCGAGGGCCATTTCGGTCCCTACGGCGGCAGGTACGCCCCCGAGATGCTGATACCCGCCCTGCAGCAGCTCGAGGAGGCCTACCTCGAAGCCCGCCGGGACAAGGAATTCCAGCAGGAGTTCGAGTCCCTTCTGGCCACCTATTCCGGCAG
>CAZSTM010000406.1:0-4289 GCA_964609635.1 uncultured Gemmatimonadales bacterium | reverse complement strand
TCACCGTCGAGTTCCACATAACGCAGCAGCACCAGGTTGTCGAACAGGCCCAGCGTGCGCCGGCTGTCGAAGTCGAAAGAGCCGAACATCTTGTCCACCTCGAAAGTAAAGACGCTGGAGACCTCGCAGCTGGAAAAAAGCGCCAGCAGCGAACCCAGGTAGTCGAGCAGGTAGTTATGGTCGGGTATGGCCTGAACCAGGTGGGTAAGCCCATCCACCGCCACGCGCCGGGGTTTCTCGCTGGCCTGGATGCGCTGCCTTATCTGGTAAAGCAGTTCATCCACCGCCAGCCCGATGGAGTCCCGGTAAAGGACTTCGCACAGGCCGTCTTTGAGGAACTTGCCGAGTTTCACGCCGAACGACCGGCAGGTTGCCACCAGGGCGGCCGGAGGTTGCTGAAAGCTAAGCACCAGAGCGCGCTCACCCTTTTTAAGTCCCTGGTAAATGAACTGGGTGGCGAGCACGGTTTTGCCGGTGCCGCTGCTGCCGGCGATCACGGTGGCGCTGCCGATGGGGAACCCTCCGCCGCACATCTCATCCAGGCCTTTGATACCGGTCATGGCGCGGGGCACTCCGGCAGTCGATTCGACAACCGGCTTAAAGCCGTCCTCAGGCAACTCCACCGGCGCGCACACAGGGAAAACCGCCAGGCCGCCGGGAGTGAACTTGAGGGTGTGCTTTCCCGAAAGGTGGCGCTGGCCGCGGGACTTGATAACCTCGATGAACCGCTCACGGCGATGCTTGCCCCCTTGCTCGTAGGAAAGGCGCAGCACGGTGTCGGTGATATATTCCTCGATATTGGCACCCTCGGTCTGGCCGGATTCGATCTCCTTGATCAGAACCGAGGAAGTGGCGATTTTCCTGAGGCCGGTCAGAAATTTGCTCAGCAGAACCCGGAGCTGCTGGGTATCGTCGGTGATCCGGCGAAAATGGGTTATCGAATCGACCATAATCCGGGTGGCCCCGATACTGCTGGTGATCCGGCTAAAACCGCTCTCCGACTTGAGCAGCATCTCGCTTACCGCCTCCGGTGAGGAAGGGATTATTCTCAGCAGGTTCTTTTTTTCGAGTTCTTTCAGGTCCCAGCCGAAAACCAGGGCATCCCGGTAGAGTTTATCAGGTTCTTCCTCAAAGGTGATAATTATGCCCGGCTGGCCGCAGCTTAATGCCCCGTGGAAGATATACTGCATGCCCAGAGTGGTCTTGCCGGCTCCCGGGGTGCCCTCGACCAGCAGGGTGTTATCCGGGACAACTCCACCGTAGAGTACCTCGTCCAGTCCTGCAATTCCGGTTTCTATCAGTTCCACTTCCGGTCTCCGGAGTGTGAGTAGGCTAGGCGCTGCCGGAATTCAGCCCAGGGCGCCGTGAGCTTTAAGAGCCCGGGTCATCACCTCTTGCGCCACGGGGATCCCGTATGAGCCTTCAGGCGTTGTGGCCATACGGCCGATTTCCGCAGGCAGCGCATATCTGGGCCGAGCTTGACGGGCTTTCTTATCCAGGCGGGCCAGTTCGAGCACCTGTTCCACTCGCACCTGCAGAGGGGCGATGTCCCCCGGTAGTTCGAGTTCGCTCAGGATTTTTTCGATGCGGTGCAGGTGGATCGGCGGCAATACATCCAGCAGTGCCGCGGCTTCCGCCTCGATGACCATCCCGCACGAGACAGCCTGGCCGTGCAGCCAGCGATAGCCGGAAAGCGTCTCCAGGGCATGGCCCACGGTGTGGCCGAAATTCAAGATCTGGCGCAGGTTTCCTTCCCGTTCATCCTCGGATACCACCGAGGCCTTGATCCGGCAGTTACGGGCTACCAGCTCCTCGATTACTTCTTCATTTTCCGGCACGAGTTCTCCGGCTCGCTCTTCGAGGAAAGCCAAAAGGGAGGCATCACGGATCACCCCGTGTTTTACCACCTCGGCCATGCCGGAGGTGAAGTGTTCCTTTGCCAGGGTTTTCAAAACCCGCGGGTCGATTATCACCAGGTCCGGTTGATGGAAGGCGCCGAGGAGATTTTTGCCCCAGGGGACATCCAGACCGGTTTTACCGCCGATACTGCTGTCCACCATAGCCAACAGGCTGGTGGGCACCTGTACCAGTTTCAGGCCCCTGGTATAGGTGGCGGCCACGAAACCCGCCAGATCCCCGACCACCCCGCCGCCGAGTGCAACCACTACCGTATCGCGGCCCAGGCCCGCGGCAAACATGCGATCCTCGACCTTTCGCTTTACCTGGCGGTTCTTGCTCTGCTCACCGGCAGGGAAAACTATAGGGCCCTCACAGCGTACCTTTCCGGCCCGCAGGCTGTCCGCCAGGTCCTCGGCGTAGAGCCTTTCGAGGTTGGAGTCGGTGACAACGGCGAAGGCATGTCGGCTGAAACGTGCAACGAGTAGTTTGGCCGCTTCTTCCAGCAGACCTGGAAGGATCATGATCGGGTACGAACGGTCGATTTCCTGCTTCAGGCCAACAATGACTTCTTTCATCATTACCTGCGGAGGTACTGGAAGAGTATTTTTTCAACACACTTCCAGGCGGGAGGAGAGGGAATACCACACCTGCACAGCGCCGGTTCCCGGGGGAATAAGACCCTTTATCCTTCTATATTTCAGGGGGTGAGCGGAAGTGATATTGCGCCCCCGTTGATTTAACAGAGACCGCGATTGCTAATCAATGATGAGCTGTTCACGAGCGTTGAAAACTTCCAGGGAATCGGCTCCTTTCTCCTTGGCTGTTTTCTTGGCGTAAGCCTCCATCTCATCCAGTTTCTCATCCGCGTGGGTAGGTTCGTGATGATGCAGTACCAGCTTTTTTACTCCGGCCTTGACAGCCCAGTCAATGACATCATCCGTGCTGCTGTGTCCCCAACCTTTATGGGTCAGATACTCTTCCGGGGTGTAAGCCGCATCGCAGATCAGAATATCAGCAGCCTTGAAAAAATCCAGCAGCCGCTGGTTCTGTTGCTCGACTATGTCCGGGACATCATCGAAGGTGTCATCCTCGTCCTCGCCCTCATCATCCTCGTTGATAAAATCATGATAGGGTTCGTGGTCACCGGTATAGATGAAAGTCTTTTTTCCGTCCGTCACTCGATAGCCGAGGGTGAGCACCGGGTGGTTCATGTATTGAGTCTTCACCTGGAGGCTTCCAACTTCCAATTCGCACTCTTTGAGGTCGTGGAAGGTGATATCGGCGGCCAGTTGGGCTGTGGAAATCGGGAAATAGCTGTAATCCATCTGGCCGGCGAAAACCTCCTGGAGTTTTTTCTCGTAATGTACAGGTCCGTAGATATCTATCACGGTTCCGGGTATGAAAGCGGGGACAAAAAAAGGAAAACCATTAATATGATCCATATGGGTGTGTGTAATCAAGAGATTTATTTTTAACGGCTTGGGCAAGCCCAAAAGGCTCAATCCACATTCCCGGATTCCGGTACCGGCATCGATTATAAATATCTCACCGTCGATCGGGATCTGGTCATCGCCGATCAACTGCATGCAGGTGGTGTTACCACCATACTTGACAGTTAGTGGTCCGGGAGTCGGCACCGAACCTCTAACACCCCATAATTTGACTCTCATCAATCACCAATCTGTTCAAGTTCTCAGGAAAACCGCCGCCTTTTCTATTTCTTCCGGAAGGTCTTGCAGTATTGTCTTAATTTCTTCTTCGCCTATTCCCAAGATTTCAAAAGCCTTCTCGTCCAGCCATGCCCCGGCGAAATCCTCGGAACAGACGAAGCCCATACCTTCAACAAAGCAGTTGGCGACATGAGTGACCCAGACCAGGCGGTGGTGGTTCTCTTCGGGAACATGGTGGTAACGGGTCGCGTCAATCAACTCTTCACTTAGAGACCATCTTTGAGCCAGAATACTTCCTACTTCCCCATGGTCTATGCCCATTTTATCGACCTCGGCCCGTACGCTCGACAACTGGTTGATCCGTGCATGTTCTATGGTGTTGGAAAACCATTGGGGCAGGGCCAAAGCCATGACTATTTTACCGATATCGTGAACCAAGCCGGCCACGAAATATTCATCCGCCATACGGGGATCGGGTTCTATTTTTCTGCAAATCTTTTTCGCGGCAATCGCCGCGCACAGGGAATGCTCCCAGAAACGGTGCTGGTTGAACTTTTTTACGCTTATCTTGCCTTTGCCCATTTGAACTATAATCGCGGTACTTAAGGCCAGGTTTTTTATAGTATTTATACCCAGCATCACTACCGCCTGTTTGAGCGAGAGCTTGTTCGGCATACCGAAAAAGGCGGAGTTGATCAGCTTGAGGACCTTTGCGGTCAG
>CAZSTM010000405.1:0-4328 GCA_964609635.1 uncultured Gemmatimonadales bacterium | reverse complement strand
CCAGGGTGCGGTTCCGACTCTCAAGCGCGAGCACCCCTGCCTGGCCGGCCTGCCCCTGGACAAACCTCCGGTGGTCTGCGGGTTTAACAAGGTTACGGTGCGTGAGGGTGCCGAATATGTCCTGGCCCTTCGTCTGCTGGAAATCCAGGCGGATAAGGTCTCTTTTGGGTCGGAGGAGTTTCCGCTGCTGGTTTTCGGCCACCACGGCGCGGGTAAAACCGCCGCCCTGACCACCGACCTGGCCCCGCACTGGGTAGGCGGCCTGGTGGATTGGGGCGAGCCGAGGCTTAGCGCCCGGGCGGAGGGAGGAAACGAGGTGGAGGTCGGCTGCCGGTACGCCCAGTTCATCGCGCAGCTGGTGGGCTACCTGCTTGCCGGCTAAAACGAATGTTTAAATCGGAACGATGATTTTATTAAAATCCGTACACAGGGGCGGTTCGTGAACCGCCCCTGTGTTATTTGTTTTGAAATAGGGAATTACGAATTGCGGCCGCGCTCGATCAGCCATTTGAGGAAGGTTGTCGAGTTGATCACCAGGGGAAACAGGCCCAGAGGCATGTGGGGCTTTTTGCGGGCATAGCTGTCCACGGCACGGAAGATATCTACCGCTACGCTGACCAGGCCGAAGCTGTAAAGGAACAGCGCGGTTAAATCCATCGAGACATCGAAAATAGTTCCGAAACTACCGAGCCAGGAGGTAAACTTACCGGATAAAAAGAAGGCCAGGCCGTGGAGTGTGCCGAAAATGATCGAATTGTAGCGGCTCAGCCTGTAATCGGCGATCTTGCAGATGCGGCCGAATGTGTCTTGCTCTTTCGCGGTGAGCGAACCGCCGATATAAACAGCCGAGGAGCGCTCGAGCGCGCGGAGCGGCCAGTAGGAAAGCAGGTGCAGCCTGCGCCTCCAGATTCTCCTGCCTTTAAGGCGCTGAATATGGACGTACCAGCGTTCCAGCCCCCGAATGTCGATGCTGAGGTAAAACCGCATGATCATGCGGTTTATGATACCTGAGCGGGCGATGAGCTCATCGAGAAATTCCCGCTGTTCAGCTTCCGATCCGGCTGTTCTTTCCGGTTGTTCTATGCCGGGTTTCGATACTATTTTAAGGCTCTCGGCTTCCATTACCTTTTCCTTATCGATTTTTCAATGTCATTCAACTTGCGCCAGGTCCTCGAACAGCTCGTAAACCCAACGGGCGTCCTCTTCACAGAGAGCTCTGCCCGCGGCGCCGAGGTCCATCTCTACCTGCCGGCGGTTGCGAAAGCCGGGGATCACACAACTGACCGCCTCATAGGAGAGCAGGTACTGAAGGCTCGCTCGCACCAGGTCCGCCGTGCCCGTACCGAACCGCTCTTTTAGCGCAGCCAGCTTGGGCTCCAGAAGGCGCAGGAACTCCGCCTTGAACCAGAGGCTGCGGCTGCGGTTGTCGCCCTCGGGAAAGACCGGCGGGTCATCCGCACTGTACTTATCGAGCAACAGCCCCTGGGCCATGGGGCTGAAAGCCACGAAACCCAGGTCACGCTCCTGGATCATCTTAGCCACCCGGGACCGGGGGCCGATCATTTTCAAATCGAGCATGTGAGCCTTGCCTTGGAGTACATCCGGATCGACTTTTGGAATCAGTCTTTCGAAATCCTCCTGGGTGTAAGCGCTCTGGCCGATAAAACCCACCTTGCCCTCATCAACTAACTTTTTCATCACCTCCACCGCATCCTCCAGGTAGCGATCTTCCGGTCCGAAATCGCCGTGGTGGAAATAATATATGTCCACGTAATCCGTTTTCAGGTTCTCCAGGCTCTGCTCGATCTGGTGCCGGATGTTCAGCGGATGATAGGCATGCTCGGCCGTGCCGGGAACCCACCCCACCTTGGTGGCCAGCACGATTTCCCGGCGACGCGAACCGATCACCCGTCCCAGCATACGTTCCGAGCGGCCGTTACCATAAGCATCGGCGGTGTCGAAATGGTTGACACCCTGATCCAGGGCCAGCTCAACGGCTCGCACGGCCTCATCCTCATCCAGGTCGCCCCAACCCACCGGGGTGCCCTCACTCCAGTTGGGACCACCCAGAGTCCAGCAGCCTAAACTTACCTCGCTGACCTCCAGTCCGGTGCGCCCGAGACGAGTGCGTACGAAGCCTTGTGTGTTGCCTGAAACCATTGTCCCTTCTACTCTCAAACTGCCGGCCGGCCGCTGCTGCGCTTAAATAAAGCCCGAGGCCACCGATTTTACAAGAACAACAACAGACTGACCGCCATCACCATCATGCCCGAAACCAGTCCGTAAACCGACATGTGCGGTTCCTTGTATTCCCTGGATGCGGGCAGAAGTTCATCGAGTGAAATAAAAACCATTATACCTGCTACAAAAGCGAACAGGATTCCGAGAACCACCTCGTTGAAAAATTTATAAAGAACCAGGAATCCTACCAGGGCTCCCAGGGGTTCTGCAAGTCCTGAAAGAAATGAATATACGAACGCCTTTTTTCTG
The DNA here is from genome assembly GCA_964609635.1 of uncultured Gemmatimonadales bacterium. Lineage (GTDB taxonomy): Bacteria > Gemmatimonadota > Glassbacteria > GWA2-58-10 > GWA2-58-10 > JAFGTO01. Next base: position 1,838 of record CAZSTM010000405.1, on the reverse strand, counting down.
TCGCCGGTTGCATAATAAATCGGGATGGAAACAGCGATGCCCTCGGGAACATTATGGATGGCTATAGCTATGGCTATGGGAATACCGATTTTAATATCTACCAGAGCAGCGGCAAATGCAGCCAGTCCCTCGGGAAAATTATGAATTGCAAGCGCAAAAGCGGTAACTAATCCCATCCGGTAGAGCTTTTTGAATTTTATTGAATGCTCTTCATCCATATCCTCGACTTTTCTTATCTCATGGGGATTTTCAAAAGAGGGTACCAGTTGATCGATAAGAGTGGCTAAAAATACTCCCACGAAGAAGGAAAAAACCGTCAGCCAGTTTCCCTCAACCTTCCCCAACTGGGCGACAAGATAATCTTGTGCCCCGGTAAACATCTCGGTAAAGGATACATAGATCATCACACCGGCCGAGAAACCAAGCGCAAAAGAAAGAAACTTTGTATTCGTTCGTTTTGTAAAAAAGGCGAGAGCGCTTCCTATGCCGGTTGCCAGGCCCGCAAAGAGGGTCAATCCGAAAGCTATGGCAACAGTCTGAAAATCCATGGGATACCTCAGAATTTATTTATCAATCAAAGTCGGTTCGCTTGCTGCACCGTACCACTTACAGAGTAAGTTCGCTCTAGTGCTCTATCAAGTTAGAAATGCATGTTAGCTTGAACAGATGAAATGACTGAGATTTTACGAACCTGTAAAAACAGACTATAGGCTGTGGGCTGTAGGTCCTAAGCACACTACCGCCGGTGCTTAAGAAAACATGGGGCTTGGGCAGGGTTGCCCTATAGCCTGCAGCCTACAGCCTACAGCCTTTTTCCTCATAGCCTGTAGAACATGAATAGATCGGTTGAAAATTCTTCCCTTCAAATCAAACTTATCATTGCACTAGAAAAACTGTTTAATAACCACGCAGAGTTTTTTAAGATAATTTTCTTACACCGATGACCGAAACGTTAGAACTTAATCTAAAACTGCCTTCAGGACAAGATGAATTCAATCTTTTAAGCATGAAAATAAGATCTTGCCTTTTTTGCGGTAAAACTGCCATTAAGGCATAGCCCTATTAAGGCACCGGACGTTCCCTGGCGGTAAAAACATATTTAGATCATGGCTAATCCTGAGATCGACGGGAATGATACCTAAAGTTTTTTGCCCATTAGAGTAAAGATAACTTATTTATTATCAATAAATTACTTGGCGCCAGGGAACAAAAAACCGAATCTCGATCCTTAATTAACAGGGGTGCTGTTTTTCTGGTGTGGTATTTGCATTTAAGTCTGAAGAGGAAACCCAATATTAACTACCCCATTATTCTGAACCGAATGGGACAAGGTCATGGAATTTTTCAAATGGGCTATTTGCCCGGGAGGCAGTTGATGAGAAGGAACGGATTTCACAGCACACTTTTACGTCTTGCAGCCAGCACTCTGGTTATCCTCGCAGTTTCGGCCTGCGGTGGGAATTCCTCGTCCCTGGTCGCCGAGTCCCGTTTCGGGGCCGAGAAACCCCCGCTGCCGCCGGTGGAAACCAGAATGCCCCAGTTCAGCCAGGTTTTTGCCGAGGTGGCTCAGCAAGTCATCCCGGTGGTGGTAAGTATCAGGAGCGCCAAGATTGTCGAGGTGCCCCAGTTCGATCCTTTCGAATGGTTTTTCGGCGACCCCCGGGAACGGGACCGGCGCAGGCAGGATCCCCGTTCCCGTCAGTACAGCGAGCGCCGCGTCGAGGGGGTCGGCAGCGGAGTGATTGTCAGCCGGGACGGCTATGTGCTGACCAATTACCACGTAGTCGAGGAAATGGATGACCTCACGGTGACACTATCCGATAAGAGAGAATTTTCGG
>CAZSTM010000404.1:0-4347 GCA_964609635.1 uncultured Gemmatimonadales bacterium | reverse complement strand
TCCTCGGTCTTGCAGTCGAAAAGCTCGAAGTCAATATCCGCCTGATCGAAAACCTTCTTTTCCACATCCACCGTGCCGTGGTCGCAATCGGATATCGCCACTTTGAATCTGCTCATTTAATGCTCCTTCGGCTGTCTGAGAAAGTTTTATTGGTTTTTGCAGGGAAAACTTAAGTTAATCCAGGGAAAATATCAAGCATGGAAGGCTTTAGGTGCAGGCTCACTATCTGGATTCGTGTTCCAGGGCCGCGCGAATACGCTCCTCGGGCAGGGGGTGGCTGCCGTAGAAGGTGTGGAGACACTTGGAACCCAACAGATCGGCCTTGGCGCGGCGCACCAGACGTTTTTCCAGCTGGATGAAAGCCTGCGGTTCATCGGTGAGTTCGAGAGCCGTGCGGTCGGCTTCGCGCTCGAACTTTCGCGACAAGGCCGAGACCACCGGCGAGCTTAAAGCGCCGGCCAGGCTGATCAGGAAAGGTAAGAGCACGACCAGCACCAGGCTGGAGCTGAAAGGGAGGCCGAAAAAGCTGCGACAGGCGCCGCTGCCCACGAGCATCCACAGAAGCCACAGCCCGACAAACACACCTACCGTCTCGAGCAGGAAGCCCTTGAGAATGTGACGGCCCTTCCAGTGGCCCAGTTCGTGGGCCACCACTGAGAGCACCTCCCCGTTCTCGCACTCGCGCACCAGGGTATCATAGAGCACCACCCGGCGGCTGTTGGCAAGACCCGTAAAATAAGCGTTCAGGTACCGGGACCTGCGGCTGGCGTCCATTACGTAAACCTGCTGCACGGCCAGACCGGCCTCGGCGCTCAAAGCCTGGATGCTTCCGGAGAGCTCGCTGTCTTCCAGGGGCGTGAATTTGTTGAAAAGCGGGTCGATCAGCCAGGGGCTTATCCAGATACCGAAAGCCGAGATAACCAGAACCACCGCCGAGGCGGGCAGCCACCAGAGCTGAGGCAGTACCTTGACCAGGGCGATTACCGGATACGCCACCAGTGATAGTATCACCCAGTTCAACAGCAGAGCTTTTACCCGGTCGGCGAGCCAGAGGCTCACGGTAATGGTGGAAAGCCCCGCCTGGCGCTGAATCACGAATTCGCTATAGGCGGCAAGCGGCATGTAGAGCAGTGTCCTGGCCGCGAGCAGCATTAGCACGAACAGCGGAAGCGCCAGGTACCAGCGGCCGCCCGTCACGGGCATCAGGGCGCTTTCCGCCCGGGCGGCCAGGCCGCCGAAAAGCAGAGCAATGTAGAAAGCGTAGAACACAAACCGGTAAAAGGGAAACAGGCGGTTGTGCCGCAGGGTGTGACTCCGGCCGATCTCTATGTCCTCCTCGGTAAAATGACGCAGGATTTCACTCCTGCGCACAGCAGCCGTGTCCCCCCGCTCGCGCATCAGGTAGACAGCCGCGTCCCAGGCCAAAAAGGGAGCGAGAAGCAGTATCACCAGCAGAACCTTCGACATTGTCACCTCAGTTGAGTTCGCCTTATTTTTTGGAAAAATACGGCCAGAAGCCTATTAAACTAACAAGATATCGTTTTTTCCATGCTCCCCGATCAATGTAGTAAAACAAGGGATAAGATAAACCTATATCAGTGTTGACACAAGGGCTGCCAACCGGGGCACTGAGTAAAGGGGAAAGCGGTCCGGTTGATTTTCGGCAAGCCGGGTGGCTGGAAGATTTAAGAAGCATAATTGCCACTAATATAGTTGATGTTTTTGGCTTTTTAGAAATTTATGATGGAAACTTGAACAGAGAATCTAAAGATTACTAAAATAATGCTTGACATTTTTAGTAATCTTTATTAAATTGTTTTTTATTATTAATAGTAACCTAATAAATTAGGGTATATAAATTTCCCGGTAGAGTGAGATTTCAAATTATAAGCCAAGGAGTTTAAAATGGGAAATAATCCAAGAAATAATAAACAAGATTCAATTTTTACTCTTGAAGAAGAGTCTTTATTTTCTTTAACTCCTTTAAGCTGTAAAGAGAAACGATCAGTTCGTACAACATTGAGGCTATCTTCTGATACAAAAGAGACAATATCACGTTTTGCAAAATACTATAACATTACTCAGAAAGAAGTCTTGGACTTAATTTACGATTTTACAAGGAGCTTGGACGAGAAATTCTTGAAAAAAGTATTACAGATAACAAAAGAATCGGATTCCGTTGATTCAGGTGCTGCCATACGAAAGACCTGGGTAATTAGCCGTGGTTTTAGTCGTTATTTAAAAACGATATCAGATAAGTATAAAATCTCACGTAACTTAGCAATGGAACAGCTTATATTACTTTACAGATTCGCAGTAGAAAAACAACGTGAAAAAGAATGTAAAGTTAATACTAGAGCATACGAAATAGTTGGAAAATTTCTTAAAAAGGCGGAGGACACAGAGGGAAAACTAGCTGAATTTTTAATTGAAGATGACCCGGTACTTTCGCGAATTAGTCTTATAATAGTTGTTATTTCCAACCTGTATTCAGCAATTGATACAAACCTGAAAGAAGGGACACCGATTGAGTCGGATGATATGAGTCAGAGTTGCTGAAGGAAAAACCATGTCTTAAAAAATACTTTATATACGAGAAGTAATATAAGGTCAATACAACAAGAGATACCGAGATAAGATAAAAAAAGGCATATTGATAGAGACCTTTATTGAGATTGAATAATAATTGTACTTCCACGATAAGGAGGAGTAAAATGAGCAAGAAAATTTATCAGATTATCGAAGTTATCAATAAAGTAAAAAAGAGTTATAATGGAGACCCATATTCAATTAGTCGTCTGAGACAAAAAGCTGAAAATATTGTAGGTTCTCGTCTAGGAATATACCATTCAACCGTAAGTGACAAATTTAGAAGAGGACTTGAACCAGATATTTGGGGAACTGGCGATTTTGATAGGCTTCTTAAAGAGTATTTTTGTGAAAAATCAGATCGACTCAAAAATATTCTGCTTAAACACGGGAGCGATTCGGAAGATAAATCTATTATAGAAGAATTTTTTAAGGAGGAAGAATCATCGAAAAGAGTAAAGCTTAATTTGGAAATCATAGAGACATTTGGTACTGATCAGATACACACTATGCGTGCATCGGTACCTGGTGGTTGGCTTATCTTTTGTTTCTCCAATGAGATGAGTATGAGAGGTATAACTTTTTATCCCGATACCAATCATGAATGGAAATAAAAATTTAAAGGTATTGACCGGAAATAATAAAAATTTAAGATGTATTTAAGGAGGATTTTGAAACTTGTAAAGATACAAAAGCGCCAATAATAAGGCCGCCAAGGTAAAGCCGTCACGTTGGTTTTCGGGTAGCATAGTGGCTGAAAGGCTTAAGCATCCGGGCAGGTACCGTTTTTGATGTTTAAGATCAGTGCTATGGCGTCCGCCACCGACCAGACGCCGTCCTCGTTTATATCGACCAGCGGATCATAGGGGTTTTCTCCGGCCTTGAGCAGCAGGGCGATCACATCGGTAATATTTTTCTTGCCGTTCTCGTTGATATCGCAGCGCCATTGCGGGGGACCGTCGGGGCTTTCCACATCATCGAACGCCATGAAATCAACCGGGTCGAGCGCCTGGCTGGTAGCACGTATTTTGTCTATGAAAAGGTAGGCGGATCCCAGGCCGGTGAGCCAGTCGTGATCGGCGTTGTTTGCCACGTTGATCTGCATGTCGGTCAGGGTGGTTTCGCCGTACCTGGGGATTTCCACCGCCCCCACCTCCTCGCCGTCGATATAGAAAGCATGCAGGCTGCCGTCCCGCACCCAGGCGATATGGGTCCATTCGGCGATAGCGATATCTCCCATGTCCTCGGTAGTGACCCAGCCGAACTCGTGGAAGTGCAGGGTTGCACCGCCTCCTTTGGCGATCAGAATAGGTCCGCCGCGCTCCCGGCTCCAGGCCGGGTCGATCAGGCTGCCTTCAAACATAAGGTGTAAAATCGGCACCCCGTACTCCGGGCCGGTGTCACAGAGTTTGAACCAGCCCTCGAGGGTGGCCTTAGGGCCCATGGCGTAGTCCCGGATGGTCAGTTGTCCACCGGCGGCGGCCCAGCTCTTGCTGCCTTCGAGGGCACCGTCATGTTAACCGACCTACCGTTCTAGCCCTGTGGCGCGCCTTGAGAGAGATCCGGCTCAGTCTTCCATGGATCGATGAAGTCGTTTCGCCTGACCGACGAAAAGAACCGGCGCACGAACCTGCACAACTTCGAGGGGAGAACTTCGAGATAGTAGGTCCCGAAAGCCGCCCAACATCGCCTCGAACTTCTCATCTCCTCCTCCCTGGGCGGTAGGTTCTTCCCTTACAAGGGAAGCCGTTGTCAACC
>CAZSTM010000403.1:0-4353 GCA_964609635.1 uncultured Gemmatimonadales bacterium | reverse complement strand
CCCGGCCCCGCCACCCCCCGCCCCCGGGCCCGGCGGCCCCCCCCCCCCCCCCCCCCCGCCCCGCGGGGGGGCAGTCATATTGCTGCATATCTCACAGCCAGAAACATCGCCCTTGCGAGCTATTTTCAGGCTGCCTCTACGATGCCTTGTTTTCCGGGGGCACATGCACCAGATTTGGTCGCATAACGACTCGTTTCAGGGGCGCCAGTAAATTCAGCACCGTAGTCAGCGTAGGCACCGTAGGCAGCGTAGGCAGCGTAGTCAGCGTAGGCACCGTAGGCAGCGTAGGCAGCGTAGGCGTCTAGGCACTGTCAAGATAAGTCGATTTGCGGGAGACTATAAATTAGCTTATACGTTTTTCCTAACTTGACATTTTCGATTTCAAGACCTAATGGTCCATTAAGTTTAGAAATACGTTTAGAAAGCGGATTCCTAGTTAGCCCAACCGCTTTCTGGAATGTCACGTCCGACTCGGATCCTCCACCACTTTTAGCGAGGTGCCCAACAATAAGCCAGTCTTGCGCATCAATTGCTTCGCCGATTTTCTTAGTCGCTTCGAGCATGTCTCCCAGATCAATTCTCTTTTCTTTACTTTGCCGCATTGCGACTTGCTTCATCCCTTCCGCAATAAGGTTAAGGGCTCGTCTTGGGTGGTTCTCAGAAGCCAAACAGAGAGCCCAGAATGAGTCCTCTGGGATGAAATCCCTTAATGGCTTGTTCCAGCCTTGCGCTTTCAGTCGAATGCGTATTAAATCAGCGAGCTCCTGCGGTTTCAAATTGGGCAATTGAATTAAGTGATTAAGTGCAAACGAGAAAGAGCCTCCTCGCTTCCTTGCGTTCGCAACCAAATCGGTAACTTGATCATCCATCGATATGACAAATGTAACTGTATCCCGAGTAAGGTTGTCATCAAGTGTAGCGATAAATCTAGAGAGAATAGAGAGGTGCTCCTGTTTACCTGCACTAGGCCAATATTGCAGCTTCTCAAAATCATCTAATATAACGATCAAGGGAATCTGGGAAGCTTCGAATAACTTATCGACAACGGAAATAGCGCTGAATTCGGTATGCGGGGAGACCTCTATCGAACGGGATTCTTTAAGATCGCCACCTATACCGATAAGCCTGCCACCAAAATCCGCACCACGTGTTTGGGCTACAGTGGCTTCCATACGTAAGCGCTCTTGTTCGATATTGACCCTGGGTGCTGTTTTAAGTTGGATTTTCTTTTCCTGATAGAGAAAGAGAATGTTACTTAGAACTTCACGGAAAAATGTTTCTTTCGAATCAGCTGTCAAAGATACAAGCGCCACAGCATTTCCGCTTTCCTCCAACTTTATGCGTAGTTTTTGTAGAAAGGAGCTTTTACCAACACCGAGAGTTCCGTATACTCCAGCGATACGGCTGTGCCCGAGGGCATCTTCAAGATCCTCCAGCTCAACTTCACGAGCCACAAACAATTTCAATGAATCACCTTTTAACGTGTTGTCTGCAAAGGGATGTTGTCTGAATCCCCAAAATTTTAATGTCTTTGTTGGTATCATGCTTGTGTAAGAACTTCTTTAAGTTGATGTTGGATTTCTCTTTCAGGTCGTGCCAGGTGACCAGTTCCCAACAATTTTACCACTAATTGTGGAAGAATTCAAGCATCATCATCTGACTCGTTTTCGTGGGGCAGCACAATCAACTTTCCTTTTGAGTGTATGAAGATGATGTAGCAGCCTACTGCTAATCATGCGCCTTTTGACAGATTTGTAGGTACTACATCAGATGTAGTACCTCCCAGTTGCAAAGACACTTTCAGGCAGTCATTCTCAGCTACTGGCCGCATAAGCCAAGCAAAGCCCCCTGTTGCGGGGACACAAGCCCCTACCTATCCCTTCGCTATGCCTCCCATCTGACTAAGCCTTAACACAATCAGCAACAAGTGATTTGGTAACTTGACATAGGGGTAAGAATATGCTACTGTGAAAATGAGACAAAGTCGAGAAACAGGAAAAAAAAATACGCTATTTTATTGAAGGAATTGTCTATCCAATAAAACTTATTGACGATTGCCAGCCGTTATTTCCGAATTCATGAGATAATTTAATGGAGGTGGTGATCAACTATTCTTTGGTCCTGTGTTAGCAGAATTACACTTCGGAGAAAGGTGGCTGGGGTATGAAAAAGCTGTCTAAAGTTGGTTCAGTTTCTTGTATTCTTGCATTAACGATGTGCTTGCTTGTCGGGTGTGCTGCCATTTTTTCCGGCACATCAGACAATGTTGACTTTAGCTCTGAACCTTCTGCCGCAAAAGTATATGTAAACGGAAATCTGATGGGAAATACCCCTTGTAGGCTGAAGTTAGAGTCTAAAAAGGTCTATCAGATTGAGTTTAAGAAAGAAGGTTATGAGACCAAAACCTTCACTATAACTAATCATGTTGGGGTTGGATGGATTATTCTTGACATTCTCGGTGGCCTAATACCCATCGTAGTAGATGCTGCTACTGGCGCTTGGTATGGCTTAGATCAAGACAAAGTGAACGCCATTTTAGAAAAACAACAATAGTGTAATTCTGCTGACACAGGAATCAATAACGGCCGGATTATTCATAAAAATTTGTATGCTTACTGCAAAAGTTGGAAACCAGCAGAGGTGCGCAGCCCTGCTGAAAATTAAGGTGTATCATGTAAGGGCCGGTAAAAATTTATGAATAATCAGGGCTGGTAAAGGTGAGCCACTCATGAGCCTTGTGTTGATGATTCTATCGACCCTGCTGCTGATTTTGCTTTTTGCCCATTCCTGGAATTACCGCGGCAGGGCACTGACCATAAGCTTTTTCTGCTCGAGCTTTCTTTTCGGCATTATCAGGGGCAACCTTATCCATGCTATTATCACCCGTGTGCTGTCGGGTGATGCACTCCCCTACATTTTTGTCAGACCCATGATACGTATCTGGAACGTCTCGTTGCAGGAGTGCGTGGGCTGGACTTTCATTATCTACATCAGCTGGTCTCTGGCCGAACGGTTTCTTTCTCTCCGCAGCAGCGGCCGTCAGGACACGGTACCTGTATTGCGTTTGCTCGGTCTTGTCTGCTTGATTATGGGTGCTGCTTCTTATGCTGTGGAAGCGGTTGCTACGGGGGTCCAGTGGTGGGTCTGGACAATCCAGACCAAGAATCCCTATTACGCTGCTGTTCCCTGGGCCGGGATTATTGCCTGGATCTCGGTGGGTTTCGACTTTTTCTGGCCCTTTTTGCTGATTGCAACCGGAATGTTTTCCAGGAGACCGGCAGGTTACCTGCTTGTGTTGCTGTTTCCGCTGCACATGCTCGCTCACTTGAAAACCACTCAGATTACTGCCGACTGGTTTCCACTGATTGCAGAAGAGCTCTGGCACTGGCTGATGATCTGCACCGTGCTGGCAGGTATTGTCCTGGGCGGCCCCAGGGTAAAAATACAGGTGCCGGGAAAAGTATCAGTTAGAGACGGGATCCGGGGGAGCCTGGTACGGCATGCAGTCTGGGTTGCAGCCGTGGGTTTCCTGCTGGTTCTGGGAGCATGCCACCTGTTTATCATACGCAGTTTTGATATGTTGATCAGCCTTCTGCCTTTTGTAACCGCACTGCTTTTTGTTCGGCCGAAAGCAGCTGTGGCCGTCTGCCTGGCTGCTTGTCTTAGCTATGGTCTGATCACGGGGGGTTGGACTTACATTTTGGCACCGGTAGCTCTGCTCATTGTTTTTGCTTATGCCGCATATGTGCCGGAACCTGCCGGGATACGCAGCAGGGGGATGGTGAAATTGCTCAATCTTTCGCTGGGGCTTTTCCTTGTCCTGGCAACTGTTCTCTTATACCGGTCTTATCTTGAGCGGAACCTCAGATACCGGTCGCTGATCGGGTTGATAACCAGGTTGAATGCCGGGGAGAAAATCGCCGTGATGGATGTTGCTTCCCTGGAGAGTATGCTTGTCAGTCCGCAAAAAAGCAAGGATGCCATACCTTACAACCAGTTGGGTTATCTATTGCTGCTGCAGGGCCGTTTCAAGCAGGCAGCGTTTATCCTCGAGCAGGCAGCCACCTGCGACAGCACGTTTGCCTGTGTATATATCAACCTGGCCCTGGCCTATCAAAATACCGGCAATCTGGAAAAGACCATGGCCGCCTACGAAAAGGGTCTGAAGTTAAATCCTATCGAATTCGACAGCTACTTGCAACTGGGGAAAATCTATGAACAAACAGGCAAACTGGAACAGGCCGGGGAACTCTACCGCCGGGGTCTCAAATACAGACCGGGCCACCGGGGACTGGCTCTGGCCCTTAAAAGATTGCCCTACATGAAAAAATAAAAAAGGGCCTGCCGTTTCCA
>CAZSTM010000402.1:0-4353 GCA_964609635.1 uncultured Gemmatimonadales bacterium | reverse complement strand
TTGGTAGTGAATGCAGCTGAAGCAAAAACGATGCCCGGCTTAAGTGGCTTGTCCGGCCTTGCGTGGCGGCTCATTTACATCGACCTGGCGATAATCTCAACTGAAGATCGACAAGTTGACCTTTCATAAGAAAAAATAATGATATATCTTTGAATGTTCAAATACAAGTAATAATCTTCACCTTAAGAAAAGCAGAGCTGAAAAATAAGTTGCTTTTACTCAAAACTAAACCTTGATTTTTATGCTGAAAACTTGATTTTAAGAAAAATAACCGTAATCTTAAAGGTGTGTTGAAAAATCAGTTTCAAGCAACTGTATTCTTCAGGTTAGCAGGAGCGATGCCTTCAAAATCTGTGGTTTGGTTTAGAAAGATACGCTGCACTATTTGTGAATTCAGGTACTGAACAGGTGGATGATTTTTTGATCGGGGAACCGGAGTAAAAGAGCATTATGCCGACAGAGAATAGAAAAAGGTTAAAGGAATTGCAGCAGGAACTTGAGCGGAAAGACTCGGAAGTCAGGGCGATTATCACGGCGTGCGAGAAGATAACCTCCAGCCTGCGTCTCAAGGAAGTTCTCAGATTCATACAGGAAACCGCCTGTAACCTGATGAACGCTGAAAGCAGCTCGGTAATACTTCTTGACAGCAGCGGCAAAAAGTTGAAAATAGCCAGTTCTACCGGAACCAAGGAGGAGCAAGTCACCGGTTTGAGTTTCCCGTCGAATAAAGGCGTTGCGGGCTGGGTGATCCAGCATAGTCAGCCGGTTATTGTCAACGATGCAGAAAGCGATTCTCGTTTCTATCATGAGATCGACCAGATTTCCGGGTATCGGACGAAGTCGATCTGCTGTGTGCCCATGATTTTTCAAGAGAAAATTCTGGGAGTGGTCGAGGTACTCAATTATCGAAGAGCCGGCGGATTCCCCGAAAGCAAGCTGGAACTTTTCGGAACTTTTGCCAATTTAGCCGCCATTGCTCTCAATAACGCCATCAGTTTCGCTGACCTGAGCAGCAGCTACCGCCTGCTTCACGATCAGATGCTCAACGAGTGCATCGACCGGAGTGAGAACCGGGGCATGCAAAAAATTTACGAGCTCTGCCGACAGGTGGCACCTCTGGACAGCACCGTTCTTCTTCAGGGTGAGAGCGGCACGGGCAAAGAGATACTGGCAGATATAGTCCACCGCCTGAGCAGCCGCCGGAATAAACCGCTGACCAAAGTGAACCTTGCCACCCTGCCGGAGAATCTGGTCGAAAGCGAACTCTTCGGCCACGAAAAGGGGGCCTTTACCGGAGCGGTGGCCAGAAAAAAAGGTAAGTTTGAGCAGGCTCACCGCGGAACGATTTTTCTCGATGAAATCGGAGAACTCAAGCCCGATATTCAGGTAAAACTGCTTCGCTTTCTCCAGGAGCACACCTTTGAGCGAGTGGGAGGAAGTGAGACCCTCGAGGTCGATGCGCGTTTCATAGCCGCCACCAATCGAAACCTCGAAGAAGCTGTCTCGGCAGGTGAATTCCGAAAGGACCTTTTTTACCGTCTGAACGTTGTGCCTGTAGTCATACCTCCGCTGCGCGAACGGAAAGAAGACATCCCTGTACTGGTGGATTTTTTTATCCGAAAATTCAATCGCGAACTGAATCGAAAAGTAAAAGGAATAAGCACTGAGGCTTTATCTCTGCTTCTTAACTATCCCTGGCCGGGAAATATTCGGGAACTTGAGAACATTATCGAGCGGATTCTGGTCATGCGCAACAGCGGAGACATTTTACCTAAGGACATTCCCCGCGAGATTGTCAGTGTCGATCTTTCCGGAAATCTTGAGCCGGGAAAATTTGATCCCGGTAAACCGCACAGAATGTGGGACCTTGAGCGCGATCTGATTGAAAAAACTCTTCAGGTAAACTCTTTCAACCAGTCGAAAACCGCCCGGGATCTGGGAATTACCTTAAACCAGCTCCGTTACAGAATAAAAAAATACAATATTAGATTCAGGTAGCAGTCCTGGTTTTATGCTCTCCCACTTGACTCTCCTTACCATTCTGACCGATATGTCTCAACCAAAGCCGGGTCGCCGGCCATTATTACAAAAGGCCCGAGGCACGGCTTGTCTGATTTACTCGAATAATCTTCGATCCCGTCTTACAGGCAGGGAGAGTTGATATTTTTATACCGTAAGAAGTAATTCCATTGCGGGAAAAAACCGAATGAAAAGGGCAAACCTGTAATCAAGCGGCTCTTGACAGACTACCTGAAGAGGAACCCTGCAATCTCACGTCCGGGGATAACCGCCTCAAGCAGACTGGAGCCGTGTTCGGACGCGCAGTTGAAATTCATGGTTTCCCAAAGCGACCGGCACGGCGCATCGGTATCGACCCGGACGCGGATTCGCCGCTCATCAGGGGCGTAGTTGCACACTCCCACCAGCACCCCGCTTCCGTGGCTTATAACGACATCCATCTCCGGTGAGCTTTCCAATATTTCGCAGGATGTATCCAGGCACGGCGACAAAAACTTATCCACCATCTTCTCCAGTCGCGCATTGGAGATATCATGGCCGAAAAAGGTGGGCAGGTACAGGGTATTGTCCGTCCTTGCGCAGACCGGATGGCCCAGATGCGTGGTTTCCTCCGAGGAGGCGCCGGTTAGTTTAATGACACTGAACCGGTCGGCGGTGCAGGCTTTCTTGTCGGCGTACGGGGAGAGAAAATCCAGCTCCCGATAACCGAACAGCTCGTTCAGCTCGCCGGGCGCCTGATTGTAGGCGAACCCGTTTTCATCCACCACGGCGAAACGTCCGTCCGCGACAGCCTTGCCGCCGTCGGAGATAAATACCCGGATGCGCTCGGCATCCTCCCGGCTGAGCATCGCCAGCGCCGGGATGACCAGTATCCGCAAATAATCGGTGTGGTTTTTATCGAGGTCTTCGGCCTTGATTACCGAGGGCCTGATACCACGGTTGAACAGGTAGCGGTACCATCGGGCGAAGGAGTCCCGGTAAAAGCCGCTTTTTTCATCCGGCAGGGTGATATCGGTAAAACTGTCGCAGTCGGGGCTGTAGAGCAAGGCTACTGCAGAGTCGAAAGTTTTTCGTCCCTGGAGCGCTTCCGCATTGGCGTTGACCACCTTTGCCACCTCGGCAGCCTGGGCCGCCCGCTCGTTGGGAGTGCCGTCCTGCCAGGTCATCCCCCGGCCGGTCACCTGGAAACCACGGCTGAACGGTTTCCACTTCCAGTACACCAGCGCCTCGATCCCGTACATGAACGCCTGCCATGTCCATAACTTTATTTCATCAAAGACGGAAGAGTTTTTTGCCAGCACGGTCTGGTTGTGCGTCTGGAGCTCCGAGACAATCACCGGTTTGTCCCTGGAGGCGCAAACACCGCCGTTGAAAATCTGAGATATGGCGCAGGGATCGCTGGCTATGTGAATGTCCCAGCTCTGCGGATAAACGCTCAGGCCGAAAATGTCCACCACACTGGATACTTTCCAGTCGTCGTTGCCCAGCAGCATGTTGTCAAAATAAGTCATGGACCAGGAATTGTCCGCAATCACCGGGTGATCCGGATCGACCGATCGAACCACATCCCCCCATTGCTTGACCAGTCGCTGGATGGTGTCCGAGCGGAAGTTCTGGAAGTCCAGCTGCGGTCGCAGGGAGGACCAGCGCGAATAGGCGTAGTCAAGATTATCCAGACGGACCTGACTGAAGTCTGTAAAAAAACGCCCCCAGATAAGGTTCAATTTACGGATGCTTTGGTATTTTTCTTTGAGCCAGTCCTGGAAGGCTTTCAGAGTGTAGCTGTCGGTGGACCTGAAATTCACCTCGTTGAACAGGTCATAGCCTAACAGGGCGGGGTGGTCTTTGAAGTGTCCGGCAACCGCTCGGATGTAGTCCGAAATGATCCTGTCCACCTCCGGGTGAAGATAGTTCACCCAGTGCTTGCCGGTATCGTTTTCACTCATGTATTCGGGCTTGAACTGATAGTCCGGCATGAACTGGAACGCAGGGTTCTGCCCTTCCAGTTCCAGAATCGCCTGGATACCCAGGTTATGGCAAATGTCCATGACACGGTCGATGGAGTCGAAGGCGATCGACACCCCGTCGGGAGCGTCCCAGCGGCTGATCGGCGGCCAGAGCACTACCAGCCTGAGCCCGGCTTCCGCAATGTTTTCGAGGTCGCAAAGCTGCTGTTCCCGGGGAACTTGCTGTTCGACCAGATAGACTGTGCCGAGGAGCGGACGGTCAAGCTTTTTCATTTTTGCTCCGTTGGTTCAGGTTCTAACGTTAGATTCTTGCCCATTCACTCTGAGAGATTATCTCTCACATTTTTTACCACCAAGGCACCAAGGC
>CAZSTM010000401.1:3441-4355 GCA_964609635.1 uncultured Gemmatimonadales bacterium | reverse complement strand
ATGCAGTAGAGCGCAATCACCATTCCGCAGACCATTATTGTCGGGGCCAAAGGAGTGCCCATGGCCACGGAAACGAACTTCCCCAGGGCCAGAAGCTGAACGCCGCCCTGCACGATAGCCACTCCCAGGTGAGACCAGCTGTATAACTGGTTGGTGCCCACACCGTAGCGCTCGGTAAGATAAGACATCGAGGTTACCGACCGCGATCTCCGCCAGCGGGAGGCGAGAAACCACACAGCCGGGATCATCACCAGGCCGTTGCAAAGGTACATCAGCAGGGCCACGCTGGGAGCCCGGTAAGCAAGCCCCGCTCCACCGGTAAAAGTATAGACGCTGAAAGAGGTCATGAACATGGAAAAGCCGCTCAGCCACCACGACATCTTGTTACCGCTTTTGAAAAAATCGCTGTCGCTCTTATTGAAACGGGACAAGATCACTCCGATAGAGATCATCAGGAGCATGTACGCAACGATGATGATTATATCTACTCTCGAAGCATAGGCCATGGTTGTCTGCCTTTCCTTGTGCGGATTGTCAAGCGACAATGGTCTGTTGGTTTACATAAGAATTCGATGGTTTTTCATTATCCACAGATTACGCAGATTTATCAGAATTAAGTATTAGAAGCCATAGAAAAAAAGAAGTTGTAGGGGCACAGCCGGGTGTGGCTCGTAAGCAAATGCGTAACGAGCGGAGCGGATGCCGTGCCCGCTAAAGGAATATGCCATTTATTTTCATGCTTCGTTATGTCCATGCCTGCGGACATAAGAGTTGGCGACTAATCCGGGCTGAAACGACTAAGATACCTAAAACCACCGGGCTGTCAAGAGACCTTTTATACCTGGCGACAGGAGGTGAAATAGCATCTTTTACGGGAAAAGGCCATAAAATCTCTTGGCGGCATGCATAAGCTT
>CAZSTM010000401.1:0-3431 GCA_964609635.1 uncultured Gemmatimonadales bacterium | reverse complement strand
GGAGGGGTTCATTATCCATGCGAGTTTTTCTTTCGACATTCGGCTGCAAAACCAATCAGTACGACTCCGCTTTGATCGGTCAGAACCTTGCCGAACACGGCTATAAGATCGTCGAGGAGCCGGGCTCTGCCGATTGGGTGGTGGTCAATACCTGTGCGGTTACCGGGCGCAGCGAGGATAAGGCCTGCCAGTGGGTGAGAAAAATCGGGCGGGAGCACCCCGGGGCCTCGATTGCCGTGGTGGGCTGCTCGGTAGAGGTAAGCGCCGAGCGTTTCAGCGACTTGCCGGGAGTGCGCCTGCTGCTGGGCACACAGGAAAAATTCAGGCTGGGCCGACTCCTGACCGAGGCTGAAAGCACCGGGCTCGATAAAGCTCTCCCGGCCGGCGACAGGCTCAGCGGCGGAGTGCGCAAAGTCAGAAAGTTCGACAAGCATCCGGTGTTGAAAGCCTATCCCGGGCGTTCGCGAGCTTTTGTCAAGATCCAGGACGGCTGCGATAACCGCTGTACTTACTGCATAGTTCCCTTCGCCCGGGGGCCCAGCCGCAGCCGGCCTGCCGGACAGGTGCTGGAGGAGGTGAGAGCTATGGAGGCGGCGGGCCACCTGGAAGCCGTGCTGAGCGGCATTCACATTGGCCGCTACGGCGAGGACCTGCCGGGTGCGGTGAGGCTGGCCGGCTTGATCGAGACTCTGCTGGAGGGCACCCGAAAGATACGTTTCCGGGTCAGCTCCATCGAGGTGGCTGAGCTCGACACCTATCTGGTGTCCCTGCTGGAGAGCAATCGGCGGCTATGCCGCCACCTGCACGTGCCCCTGCAGCATGGAAGCCATTCGGTCCTGAAACGTATGGGCCGGCTTTACAGTCCGGAGGAATATTTCGAAACCGTGAGCGCGGTGGTAAAAAGACTCCCCGGAGTCGGACTCGGAACCGATGTAATCGTTGGTTTGCCAAAGGAAACCGAGGATGACTTCAAGGAGTGTGTCAAGTTTGTCGACTCACTTCCTTTTACCTACCTGCATGTTTTCCCGTTCTCGGCGCGCCCAGGCACCCCTGCCGCAGATATGCCGGAGGCGCCGCCTCGGCCGGTGGTCAAAGAGCGGGTAAAGGCCCTGCGGGAAATCTCCTCACGCAAAAAGGCCGCTTTCCTGTCCCGGCTGGTGGGCAGCGAGGTTTCGGTGCTGCCCGAGGAAGCGCTCTCGGAGCAAATATCCTCCTGCCGGGCCGGTAATTATGCCAGGGTGTATCATGAGGGCCGGCCCCCGGAAGGATCGCTCTATAAGGTGCGGGTCGAGAAGACCTGGCGCGACGGCCTCTGGGGCCGGATGGTTGCACCGGCAAGGGAAAAAACCGCTTAAAACCCCGAGGAAAAACTCTTGATTCGATTGAAGACATATTATCTGGAATCCTACGGCTGTCAGATGAACCTGAGCGATTCCGAGCTGATCGAAAACCTGCTTGTAGAACAGGGCCTGAGCAGGGCTTCGACTGAAAACCAGGCCGACCTGATCCTGCTCAACACCTGTGGGGTGCGCGAACATGCCGAACAGCGGGTACTGGGGCGCCTGAGATCACTGAAAAAACATAAAGATATGCGGCCCGGCTCTTTGCTGGTGGTCTGCGGCTGCATGGCCCAGCGTCTGGGTGACAGCCTGATAGAAGAGGTGCCCTGGGTGGATATGGTGGTGGGCCCGGACAGCTACCGCAAGCTGCCGGAGATGATCCGACAGGCGGCTCAGGGCTCCCTGGTAAAGGCGGTGGAGCTGATTCTGGACAGGGAAGAGACCTACGAGGAGCTCACTCCTTTGCGCACCGATGAGGTAAGCGCCTGGGTGCCGATCACCCGCGGCTGCGACAACTATTGCAGCTATTGCATCGTTCCCTACGTGCGGGGGCGGGAGCGCTCGGTGGACCCTGGCGTGATCGCCCGTCAGGTGGAGTCGGCGGTGGAGGGCGGCATCCGCGAGGTGGTACTGCTCGGGCAGAATGTCAACTCCTACCGGTGGGGATCGACCGGTTTCGCGGACCTGCTGCGAGCGCTGGATAAAACCGCGGGCCTTGCCTGGATCCGCTTCCTGACCAGCCACCCGCGGGACTTGAGCGATGAGATAATCGAGGCCATGGCCGAGTGCCACAAGGTCTGCGAGCACCTTCACCTGCCGGTACAATCCGGCTCGGACCGCGTGCTGAAAGGCATGAGCCGCGGCTACACCCGCGACTACTACCTGGAGCGTGTCCGAACCTTGCGTGAGCGGGTCCCCACTTTAAGCCTTACCACCGACATCCTGGTCGGTTTTCCGGGCGAGGCGGAAGAGGATTTCGAGCAGACTGTCTCGCTGATGGAGGAAGTGCGTTTCGATTACGCCTATACTTTCAGGTACTCGCCTCGTCCCGAAACCGCCGCGTCGGCGCTGGAGGACTGCTTGACGGAGCAGGACAAGAAACGCCGCCTGCAGAGGGTGATAGACCTTCAGCGCGCCCACACCCGGGCCGCATTGGACAGAATGCTCGGCTCAGAGCAGGAAGTCCTGGTGGTAAAACCCGCTAAAAGCGGTGGGGGAAAGTTTCTCGCCAAAACCCGCAGCCATTTCAATATCATCCTGCCCTCCGAAAATTCGCAAGTGGGGAAAGTAGGCCGTGCCACGGTCAGCGCAAACACCGGCATGAACCTTATCTCCGACACTGCGATTTGACGAACGTGCCGGTGTTGCGTAAAAAACGCGCAAGTCTGCAGCTGTTTTGGGATTACGCAAAATTTAAACGCTGGTCTAGCCGGTAAGGAGGAAAGAATGAAAGAATCAAATTGGTTACTCTCAACAATCATCTTGTTTATCACTTTAGCGATGCTTAGCTGTACTTTTGGCTGCCAAAAGCAGGATGTCGAAGACGACATCTCTGCAATCAATGAGCTTTACGACCAGTATTGTCTTAAAGCTAATGCCGGTGACTTGGAAAGTTTTCTTTCCTTGTGGGAGGATAATGCGATACGAATGGAACCAGACTCCCCTGCCATTTTCGGAAAAGAGAACATACGGACATTTTTTAAGGTCAAATTCGAGCAGTTCAATATTAATGTTGCAATATATGGCGATACAGAAGTTCAGGTTGAAGAAGATTTGGCATTTTCTCGTGGTACTTACACATTGTCATTAACTCCTAAAGAAGGAGGTCCGACAACTCATATCGATGGTAAATGGTTAGACATTTTGAAAAGACAGGCAGATGGTTCTTGGAAGATTTATATCGATATGGTCAACTACAATGCACCACCGAAAGTGGAGTGACAAACCAAGCTGACTGCAACAGTTTAATTCGTCATTATTGGCTTGGCCTTATTTTGGCGTATGATAGCAAACCTTGGTAAAGGAAGTTTAGCCTGATCTATATTTGAGGCATTAGATTTTACTTTTCCACCTCTTGTAGAGAATGTGGAA
>CAZSTM010000400.1:0-4373 GCA_964609635.1 uncultured Gemmatimonadales bacterium | reverse complement strand
GGATGGATATCTGCCGGGGAGATTACTTCGACTATCTCACCTCCACAGCCACCAGATCACTGGGGCTCAACCATTTCATCAGTAAAAAGTTCGGTGCCGATCACCCCAACGCCAAACGCAAGTACGCCCTCGGCGACATTGTCACAACGGTTATCCGCACCCACAAAGGCCTGACTATCACTATCAACCACGATACCCAATCCGCCCGGCCCTACTCCAACATGATGAAAATTCAGGGCACCAAGGGCCTCTACAATGAATTGAGGAGAGCCGTGTACTTCGAGGACCTAAGCCCGGAAGAACACACCTGGGAGCCGTTCGACAAGTATCAGGAGGAATACGAGCACCCGATGTGGACGGCCTGGAAGGAAAAATCGGAAGAGTTCGGCCACGGCGGTACGGACTACCTCAAGGTGCGCGCGTTCTACGATGCCGTGAAAGAGAAAAAACCCACACCGATCGATGTCTATGACGCCGTGGCCTGGTGCGTGGTGACCCCGCTTTCCGAGCAGTCGGTGGCAGGCGGCAGCGTGCCGGTGAAATTCCCCGACTTTACCCGCGGCAAGTGGAAAACCAACCGGCCCATTTTCGGAGTCTGACCGGAAGGGCGAAAATTAGTAAGCCATAGGAAAGAGGGTCGATGAGTTTTCCAGCGATTTCTTTTACAAGGAAAAGATCGTTCACGCGCTTAAGCCGGTTCTGGTGGTGCGGGCTGTTAATGCTGGGCAGTGCGATTTTCTGCGCGAGACCGGCAGGCGGCCAGGCAAGGTGCTCAGGCGAAAGGATACCGGGAAGTAGGCCTGTCATGGGAGCATGAAGCCGTTGGTGTCTTCAAGGGTTTTGCCGCGGCTGTTAACCTGCTTATAACATGCATTTTCTAACCCTAGAGCTCATTCGAATTATTACAGGAGGTAAATAAACCATGTCAAACGGCAGGCAGGACAAAGCAGACGCAATAAAAGATCTGCAAGAGGAAATCCACCAGCTCAAGTGTGCGGTTCTGACGCTGGCGCATGTGCAGCTAAGCCCTCGACTGGAAGGTTTCAAAGTATCGCCGCACGATGAAGTTTTTAGATTGTATCAGGAATTTGTCAGAGAAAACAGGGAGGAATAACGCTTTAAGGCCCTTGCAGGCTCGACCGTTGTTTCAAAAGAGTATTCTGCCGGATGGCCGACGAGACTTGCAAGATGCAGAATAAAACAGGGTGCTGTTAAGTATATAATAGCCTGTTTTTAACCTGAAATAAGAGGCGGAGATGAAAGTTCTGGCAATCAACGGAAGCCCCAGGAAGAATGGCAATACCGGGACAGTTCTCGACTGGGTGGAAGAGGAACTGCGCGCCCGGGGACACCAGGTCGAGCACCTTCACATCGACGACCACAAGCTGGAAGGCTGTGTCAGCTGCTACAAGTGCCAGATGGACCCGGGAGAGCTCATCTGCTCAATTCAGGACGGCGGAGTGGAAATTTTCGAGCGTATGAAAGCCTGCGACGCCGTAATCTATGCCACGCCGCTTTACTGCTGGGGATTTACGGCTCAGATAAAACCGCTTATCGACCGCCACTTCTGCCTTGCCACCGGTGCCGGAGACCCCTCCACGCACAAGTCCCATATCGAGAGCAAGCGGGTGGCCCTGCTGGTCACGGCCGCAGGGCAGGAAGGCGAGGGCAATAGCGAGCTTATCACGGAGGTTTTCAAAAGGCTTGCAGACTATGTCAAAACCAAGGTTGTGGCCCAGCTGGTTGTGCCGTTTTGTACCACACCGGATAATTTAACCGAGAAGCACAGGGGAAAAGCACGTGCCTTTGCAGAAAAAATCGTTGCCTGAGCGTCCGGGCAACCGCTTTTTCTGCAATGATGTCCGGGTAATAAGAACAGAAGGAGTAAAACTCCGGTAACCGCCGGTGAAAATCACTCGACATGCAGGTGAAGGTGGGTTACCGCCTTGAGTTCTTTTTCGTTGGAGCATTCCACCCGTACGAGGTAATCGCCGGCTTCGAAGAAGCTGTGCAGGATTGTCGCGTACCCCTCCTGGTCGTGCTCGTTGGTCCTGATATCGATTCCCTCGTATTTCGAATGGAACCAGAGATAACCGGGTTTTGAGCTCACCTTGACCGGCGGGCTGCCGTCGCCGAAATCCCAGGTTTCGCTGCCGCTTTCCAGGTTGAACGAGCGCACTCGGAAAGTTACAGGGTTTCCGGGCTTTATTCCGAACGTGGGATGAAACGCGGCGTGGATTGCAGGCAGCGGCTGCCCTGGGTTATCACTGTCGATCACCATAACTACCGCGAAATCGTAATCCAGATTGCCCCGGGAGTCGGTAATTTTCAAGACCTCGTTGTATTCGCCCGGACGGTCATAGATTCGCTGCTGGACAGCCCCTTGAGCAGTGGTGCGGTCGGAGAAGAGCCATTGGTAGCTGACAATTTCACCTTCAAAACTTTGCGATTTGCCACCGTCCAGAGTGACAGTTTCACCGACCGCCGCCACCAGGTGCGGCCGGGCCACCGCCAGCAGCGGCGGCTTGTACTGGCTGATATATGATTCCCACAGATAGAGGTAGCCTTCCTCCGTGCCCCACTTGCCGGAGGGCTGGCGGCACTTGATTTCGAAGTGAAGATGCGCCCAGCCGCCGCTGTTACCCTCCTTGCCCAGCAGGCCGATTTTCTCTCCCTTGCCGACTTTGATACCGGGCTTGATTCCAGGCTCGAAACCGGCCAGATGGCTGTAGCGGTAAAGCCAGCCGTATTTGTCCAGTACATAGATCACATCATAACGGAGCCCGACAGGATAGTCCTCATAGCCGGGCAGGATGCTTTCGCCGCATTGGATCACCAGCCCGTCGGTGGCCGAAACAATCTCGGTGGATTTTTCGCAGCCGCCGATATCCAGGCCCGAGTGGTAGTAGATGTCTTCGGCTTCCGGGTTGTCGCAGCCGTTGGCATAGACCGGCTCGTTGCTCATCTGGGTATCATTGGCGAACCAGACCTGCCTGGCGGGATAAGTAAACCTTTCCGGCCTGATCGACGGTCCCTGCGCCGGCCAGAGCCTCAGCCGGGCGTCCTTTTCCAGTCCCCAACTGTCCTGGCTGTTATTGCTGTAATAGTCCCGGGTCACCGGGCAGTCGATCCGCACCCCGGCAATTTTCACCGGCAGGTTGTAGTTGCCGGAATTCAAGGTTACGGTTTCCCCGTTCACCTCGACCTTGACAACGGCCTTGCGCACTGCCGAGAGAAAATCATCCCGAAGACAGGCCACTTCGTGCAGCTTGACAGTAGCCCGGCTTCCGTCCTCGAGCTCGACCTTTTGCTCTTCCCCGATATTAAGGTCGATCACGGACCGGACGGGTTTTAATAATTTTGAATCCGAGGAACCGGTGCCGGAGCAGGATACCAGTAAAAACACGGTAAAGAGGATTGACACTTGCACAGCTTTATGCTTAACAGGCATTTGCCCTCCATGAAAGAATAGAGTTTGAACGCGGGTCAAACTGGAAACCACCCTTAATTCATCCCACACTCAACTCTTTGAATTTTTCCAGGGCCTGTGTTTCCTCAGGACTGCCCGGGGCCACCGGCCTGATAGCTTCCCTGTTGACAGCCACCTGGTATCCCAGCCTGACTGCATCCTCCGCCGTGGAGCGCACGCAGTACTCGGTGGCGATTCCGCAGATTTCCAGGGAGGAGATTTTCAGGTTTTTTAGCAGCTTGTCCAGACCCGTGCCTTCGAAACCCGAGTAGGCTTCCCTTTCCGGCTCGGTGGCCTTGGAGACCAGCAGGTGGCAAGGGGGAATCGTGATTTCCGGATGAAATCGAGCGCCGGGAGTGTCTTTCACGCAGTGGGCCGGCCACTGACCGCCATGCTCGCGGAACGAGCAGTGGTTTTCCGGGTGCCAGTCGCGGGTGAAAATCACCAGCCGGCCGCCCGAAGCATACTTTTGGATCAGGCTGTTCACCGTGCCGATCATTGATTCCGTATCGTGGGCCGCCAGAGCGCCGCCTGCGCAAAAATCCACTTGCATATCCACTACCAGTAAAGCTTCCTGCATACCTTGTCTCCCGGTTTTTTCCAGATTCTCGCCTGCTAAAATTTCAGGACCGCCGCTTTTTTTCTATCCTTCCCGGCGCTTAATTCAGGGAATTCCAGGCGCCTCTGCGGGTTCTCCGGGTCGAAAAGTACTACTTTATAGCTCCCCTCGCGGTAGGCGGGCAAGACCTCACCGGAACTATTAAGCGGACTGCAGTAAACCAGCTCGTTGCGGTCATCGTAAACGGCTGCGCAGACCCTTCGGCCCCCGGCGAAATTCACCCGGCCCAGGAAGCCCTCTGCTGGCCGCCCGTCCATCCGGTCCCGGTTAAAACTGACCGGCCAG
>CAZSTM010000399.1:0-4383 GCA_964609635.1 uncultured Gemmatimonadales bacterium | reverse complement strand
TAATGACCAGGCGGCAGACGCCTACGGGCCTCTGGTCAGCGGAGAGATATATGAGGCGTTCATAGAGGACAGCCTGGATATCGACTGGTATTACTTCGATGTGATCAGCGGCGGGCTGCTGGCTTCCGGTCGAGTTGAACAACATGAGGTGCCTGAGTTCATCCTCGACAGGGAAAAGATGTCGCCTTCCCCATCCAATGCGATAGCCGCCGGGGAAGAAATGCCCGACTTGGCTTCCGCCAGCCTAACCATCAGCCTGACCGATCTGCCTGCAGACTACGATTTGCGGTTGTACGGGGAAAACCGTGAGGTATCCATCGCAAGATCAACTGCAGGCAGCACTGTGAACGAGCGGATAACTGTCTCCGCACTGGCTGATGGGAGATATTATGTGATGGTTTATCCGTACCTGGGATACAGCAACACGGACAGTTATTTGTTGACCGCAGCCTGGGAGGTTGCCGATACCGGTGAACTTGGGCCTTATGAACCTAACGACATAGTAGAAGAGGCATACGGACCTCTGGTCAGCGGAGAAACATATGAGGCGTTTATAGAGGACAGCTCGGATGTTGACTTGTATTATTTCGATGTGAGTAATAACGGAGTGCTGGCCTCCGGTAGAGTTGAGCCGCATGAGCTGCCTGAGTTTATCCTGAACAGGGAAAAGGTGTCGGCTTCTCAATCCAAGGCGAAATCAGCGGGAGAAGAAACGCTCGATCTGGCCTCTGCTAATGTGGTAGTGAACCTGACCAGCCTGCCGTCTGACTTAGATTTACTGTTGTTCGAGGTAAGCAGTGGCGAGGTTATTGGACGATCAAATGCCGGCGGCCGGACTGACGAGCAGATAACCGTCCCTGCTCTGGCTGACGGGAGGTATTATGTGGTGGTTTACCGGTTCTCCGGATTCAGTGCCACGGACAGTTATTTGCTGACGGCAACCTGGGAGTCGGTTGTCCCCGGCGAGCTTGGACCTTATGAACCCAACGACACCGTACCGAATGCTTACGGACCTTTGGTAAACGGAGAGACTTATGAGGCCTTCTTGGAAGAGGCCTCCGATCTGGACTGGTATTATCTTGAGGTGAACGAAAGCGGGGTCCTTGCTTCCGGGCGAATTGAAACCACTGATGTGCCGGAGTTCATCTTTAACCGAGAAAAAGTGTCGACTTCTAACGGGAAAATTAAGGACACAGGAGCTGAAACGCCCGATTTAGCCTCTGTAAATTTAGCAGTGAACCTGACCAGCCTGCCGGCAGACTATGATTTGCTGTTGTTCGGGGAAAACAGCGAGGAACTCATCGCGGCATCGGCTGCTGGTGGTGCGGCTGATGAGCAAATAACTGTCTCTGCTCTGGCAGCCGGCAGGTATTATTTGGTGGTTTACCCCTACTCCGGATACAGCGACACGGACAGTTATTTGTTGAGAGCAACCTGGCAGGCCATCGGCCAGGTGGTGCCCGGTGAGGTTGGTGTTTATGAACCTAACGAAGTAGCAGGAAATGCATATGGACCTTTGCTCAACGGACAGACTTATGTGGCCTATATAGAGGACAGTCTGGATGTGGATTGGTATTATTTTGATATGCTCAGTGGTGGACTATTGGCTTCTGCGCGAGTTGAAAGTGAGGATGTCCCGGAATTTATCCTGAACAGGAGGAAAGGATCGTCTTCCGGAGGGGAAGTGAATGCTGTCGTGGATCAAACGCCTTATTTGGCCTCTGCGGGTTTCACGGTGAGCCTGACCAGCCTGCCGTGGGATTACGATATGGAATTGTTCCGGGAAGGCAGCGAGGAGCCCATCGCCTTTTCTTTCAATGCCGGTACCACCGATGAGCAAATAGTCGTCCCGCCTCTGGCTGACGGGCGGTATTATGTCGTGGTCTTCCCGTACTTAGGATTCAGCACCACGGACAGTTATTTATTGACCGTAGCCTGGGAGGCCGCGGAGGGGCCGGGAGTGGGCTGCGATTTCAACGGTGACGGGAGTAACAACATCGCGGATGTGATCGCACTGCTGCTGTTCCAGCGCGAAAACCCCGGCCACCTGTATGCGGATTTCAACCAGGACGGCTACTCCAACATCGTTGACGCCATTGCCTTGCTGATTGCCATGACCAACGGCACCTGCCCGGAAGGCTCGGCAGTGCTGCTCTCAGGTGAGAGCACCGGCGGCAGCAGACCCCTTTACCTGGAATTATCAGCCGAGGAAATCGCTTTCCTGGAAAGAACCGCCCAGCTGCTGGAACTGTCCGATGAGCAACTCTCCGAATGGCGGCTTGCACTCTATGGGACAGGCGCCGCCAGCTCGCTGCCGGAAGCTTTCTCGCTCGCCCAGAACTACCCGAACCCGTTCAACCCGGCCACGGTAATCTCTTATACAGTGCCCGAGGAGGCTGCGGTCCCTCATGTCTCGCTCCGGGTCTACGATTTAAGAGGCCGGCTGGTGAAGATACTGGTGGATGAGGCGCGCGATGCCGGGGAATACTCGGTGTACTGGGATGGCTGTGACGAGCAGAGACGCCGAGTTTCAAGCGGAGTTTATCTATATACAATGAAGGTCGGAGCTTTTACCAAGACTCGTAAAATGGTTCTTCTTAAGTGAGAAGCGAAAGCGGAATTACTTTAAACTGCTTGAGAAATAAATGAACTTCACCTTTCGGAGGTGCAAATGTAAATAGCTGTAAATTGCTTCGATTGACAGCCAATGTTTTCACTTATCCTGCAACTAATCATGCCATGCTTAGTGATGGAGGTGACTTATGAAAATGAAAAGCGGTTTGTTATGTTTGATATTCGGCATTCTTATAGCTTCTGCAGGCAATTTAGCTGCACAAGAGCCAAGGAGAGTATATACCGGTTCCCTGAGGAATATCCAGTTTAACTACAACCAGCCCAGTGCGCGGGCCATCGGTCTGGGCGGCGCGTTTGTAGCTATTGCGGACGATGCCACCGCCTGTGAGGCCAATCCTGCCGGGTTGACCAGTCTGTTAAGTCCCGAAATGGCCACGCATCTGCGGTTCAACCTCTACAGTCACAGCGAGATAGCAGGAAATATCTCCGATATAGAAAAGCGAGAAGATTTGAATGAAAAAGTATTATCTCTCTCCTACCTCAGCATGGTGTACCCCTTCCCGGAGAAAGGTGTCTCTATCTCCTTTTACCGCCAGGAATTGATAAATTTCAGGACATCTTATGAAATTATCGGCTTTCAACCACAAGATGGTCCTAATTTCACGCCGACAGGGTGGGGGCCGGGAGGAGAGATAGCCAAGTCAACTTTCAATCTGACAAATTGGGGTGGGGCGTTGGCCTACATGCCGCACCCCACTTTTTCCCTGGGATTTGCGCTCAGGGTTTCTGTCGGCGACTTAAGAGCCAACTCACGTACTTTCTGGGATTACAGCGAGGAATTCAATAGATATTCAGGAGAAAACTGGATAGGAAACCAGCAGGGGAGCAACAAGCCCGAAAACGAGTTGAACAGTCAGATTCTCGACATGGAAAACGAAATCGGGGTGGGCTTTACCGCCGGTGTCATCCTCCGTCCGGTTGATTTCCTGTCTATCGGGGCGGTTTACCGGCGCTACCCATCTCTTGAAATCTTCCAGTCTGGAACCAGTCACTATATAAACGATCCCGAGTACCCGGCGGACCCGTGGCAGTTGGCAGGCGGCTCTTCGAGTTCGTTCGATATCAAGCTGCCGGACTCTTACGGTGTCGGCATATCGCTGGCCCCGACTGACTGGCTGACTCTGGCTTGCGATGTCGTACAGATCAAGTACTCCCACCTGCTGCGTGAAATAGGATCCGAGGCGCTGAATATAGAACTTGATGACAGTTGGGTCGATGAGTGGGGTACTATAGTGGAGGATCCTGACGGAGTGGTCGATCAGGCCATCTCAGACATTACCGAATTCCATATGGGAGCGGAAATTACCAAGCCGGCCGGATCGACTATCTTATCTTTCCGCGGGGGTTATTACTTAGAACCCGAGCACAATATAAGATATACAGGTACAAAAATGGGGGGACCCTACTTAGTCGATGACTTCCTAAGCGATAATTATTTTGTAGATTCCGGTGTAGCAGACCTGCAGCGCGCCCTGCCGGAGGGAGAAGACCAGCACCATGTGACCGCCGGATTCGGCTGTGTGTTCAATAATAACCGGATCATGATGGATGCGGCAGTCAATTTCTCCGGAAATACAAGCGAGTTCCTGTTTTCCACCGTTGTCAGGTTCTAAGAGTTAAGTCAGGTCTTGTCTCAGCCTGCTTTTTGGTTATTGGATCGAAGACTCCCCGCAGCAAGCTGCGGGGAGTCTTCGATTGTTAAGGTTGTTTTGATTATTACTATTCGCCCGCTATTCAATTCAGGCTTCA
>CAZSTM010000398.1:0-4384 GCA_964609635.1 uncultured Gemmatimonadales bacterium | reverse complement strand
CCAGTTCGATCATGGCCATGGCCGCGGCTCCGACCATGCCGGCCTCGAAACCCATCTTGGCGGGGACGATCGGTGCCTGGCGGATACTCTGGTAGAACAGGTAGCGGGTGTAGGCCCGGTTCATCGGTTCGAAAAGGATGTCTCCGGCGAGAGCTATTCCCCCGCTGACAACCATAAGGTGCGGGTCAAACACCATGGCGAAATGAGCCAGCGCCATTCCCAGGTAATGGGCGGCCAGGTTCACCACCTCGAGCGATAGTTCATCGCCGTCACGGGCGGCATCGAGCACCATCTTGGCGGAAAGTCCGTTCGGGTCGTTCCCGGCCATCTCGTTAAGTATGGATTTACGGCCCTGGTCGAGGCGTTCGCGGGCCATGCCCTGGATGCCGGTGGCCGAGGCGTAGGCTTCCAGGTGGCCGTCCTTGCCGCAGACACACCTGCGGCCGTCGATCTGCACTGCGGCATGGCCAATCTCTCCGGCGCAGAAAAACGCCCCCCGATGAATACGGCCGTTGAGCACCACTCCACCGCCGATGCCGGTGCCCAGGGTGACCACGAAAATGTGCTGGTACCCGGCGCCGGCCCCGAACACCGCTTCGCCGATAACCGCCATCTTGGCATCATTGTCCACAAAAGTGGGCAGAGAGAAACGCTCCACAATGGGCTCTCTGATTTGACGTCCGGTCCAGTCGGGGATATTAGGCGCGCATTCTATTACCAGCCCCCGTTCGGTATCGATCGCCCCCGGCGAGCCGAGTCCGATGCCGTTAACCCGGCCCCCGACTCCGGATTCCATGATTTTCTCGATACCTTCGAGGATGTTTTGCATCACCCGGTCCGGCCCTTGGTGTCCCTCGGTGGGATGGCTGAAATGATGAAGCAATTCGCCTTTCGGAGTAACCAGACCGAAAACGATGTTGGTTCCGCCGAGGTCTATTCCGACAGTACAGGTTTCTTTGGCCATAGTGCTGATATGCTCTGTGGTAGTGGTTGAAAGTGGAAACAAAGCCGGTCAAGTTGTTTGTTATCCAGACGAAAGAATAATATCTGCCGGATGGTGTCAATCGCTTGGCCCGGATCAGGCTTTAGACAATCTCAGCAGCATTGAGCCCGGCGCACCGAGTCCTTGCAACTCCGACCGGGGGGAGCGGGATTCGTTATCAATACTGGCGGGGATAGGAACCCAGCACTTTGACAAAGGCTTTTTTCTTCAGGTCTTCACAGGCCTCGGTCACCGGTGGGTCCTGAATATGGCCTTGGATGTCGATAAAGAAAATATAGTCGCCGAGCTTGCCCTTGGCAGGGCGTGATTCGATCTTACTCAGGTTTATCCCGCGCGCGGACAGACGGCCCAGCACATCGTGCAACAAGCCGGGATGGTCGATCTGGGGGTAAATTACCAGGCTGGTACGGTCATAACCCGTGGCTTTGGCGGCGCTGAAAGAGATAAGCACGAAACGGGTAACATTATAGCGGTTGTCCTGGATCGCCGAGCGCAGTTTATTGAGCCTGTAAAGCTCTATCGCCAGGTCGGGAAGAATCGCAGCAAGACCGTCCTGACAGGAGTCCCGCAGCATTTCGGCACTTTTGCCGTTGCTGCTGGTCGGGATTATTTCGGCGTCCGGATAATGCTTGCGCAGAAAATCCTCACACTGGGAGTAGGATTGGGGGTGAGCCAGGATGGTTTTAACAGTTGTGGTCTTCCCGGTGACGGCCAGGTTCTGGACTACCGGATGGATAATCTCACGCTCGATAGTGAGCTCTGTGTCGGTGAGCGCATCCAGGGTTTCACCCACACTGCCGGATACCGAGTTCTCCAGCGGAACGAGACCCGCCTCGGCAACTCCGGCGGCTGTCTGCTCGACCACGTCGAGGATGGTCCGCTGAAAAAGAATTTCCGCGTTCGGGTCCAGGCTCAGCGCTGCTTCGTGACTGAATGTGCCCTTGGGGCCCAGTGTTGCCAGTTTCATAATGAAAATTCAGCCATGGGCTGGAAAAGAAATGATTAAGAATATCCCTCAGCTCTCACGGCAGTTAAAATAGCTTCCCCGGCCCATAAAGTCAATGCCCGGTGAGTTGCTTGAGGTTTATAACTTCACCGGCATCGGGTGCTTTGAACATTTTATCTGCCGCGCGGGAGATTTTCAGAGATTGGGCACCTTGTGGGGCGGTTCAACCGAGTCGGCAGCTTCCGGTTTTAATACCGGAGAGGTGGGTTTCAAGCGGGTGGCGCTGCCGGCTGAGGGAGTCTGCTCTACCAGTCGACCGCTGACATCCATTACTTTGATTTCTTGACTCTCGGGTATGTATTCGATGCGGTATTCCCGGTATTTCCAGCGCAGCTCAAGGGGCCAGCCGGAGAGAAACTGTCTGCCGTCTTTGGATTCGAAAATCCCCAGGTTGCCCATAATCAGGAGGAGCTCCTGGAAGGCATTTGAATAGAAAAGCTCGTTCAGTGCATAGCTTTTCCATTTCTGATCGTCGCGGAAATTGAAACGGATGATATTGGGCTCTTTTAATTGCATGTCCAGATCGAAGAAAAAAGCTTTCCAGAGGCTGTCCTGCTGACAGATCAAGCGAATGGCTTCTACCACGGCAAAGGCGTTGGCGCGAAGGTGGTCGGTTTGCATGTCCGCCCTTGCGATGGCTTCGAGAATCATTTGATCGGAGATGGTATCCAGGCGGCTGAGCAGGCGAACTGTATATTTATGCAAGCCTAGGTTGTCTACTATTTGGAAAAAATCGCCGGGAATGGTATCGGCGGGCAACACCTCGAGTTTGAGCTCGATTTTTTCAGCCGGTTCTGCGGCGGTGGTGTCGATGGAAGCTGCCGTGTCCGTTGCCGAGGGCTGCTGGGCGATGGATACACCGACCACCAGTCCGATCAGCAGACCCGCTACAGTAAACCGTTTTCTGTAAAAAGGAAAAAACAACTTCTTTCCCTCCAGGCAACTCGCGCCTTATTCAGTTGTCTGGCTACTTGATAAAAAGCTTCTTCAATTCGACAACCCGCTCCGGAGTCAGACCCATTCTTTTGCTCTTGATAGTGATCTGAGATTCCAGCTTTCTAATGTCATTACTGTATTTTTTCACTTGCTCTATGGATTCGGTAGTGGGGTCCTTGGCCGCCTCCTTTTTCTTTACATAGAGCATTCCCTGTTTGTTGTTCAACAGCAGAATCAGGTTGATCATCTCACGCTCAGGGTCCAGCTTGCCCTCTTCGGTTCTCTTCTTGATAAATGAGCTGGCAAAACTCTTGAATGCCCTGGCGTCCAGTTGCTGGAATTCCGTTTCGATTTTATCGAGTACTTTGCGACTTTCCTCCCAGACGGCGTTAAATTCTTCCACTTCTTTGCTCAATAACGGAATGTCTTCACTCTTCTCGTTCAATCGCGTGCGCTCGGTAATGATTTTTTTCTTATCTTCATCGTTCAATAACCACCGGGTCCGGATCTCGCTAACGAGCTTGGTGATCTCCAGTTCGACATCCAGCAGGACGCTCTCGGTGGAAGTAAGATCAGAGCGGTTTTTAACAGCGCGCAAAGTTTCAATCAGCTCTCGCAGTTCTTGTTTTCTGGGGATGATATTTTTTTTAAGAGCTAAAATATTATCCTTGCATCTCTGGGCCTCCATTTCGGATTCCTGCAGTTTTTTTTCAGCCTGGAGATAGTGATTGTAGTCGTTCTCCTCTTCCGCGGCAATGCGCAGATAGTTGATCTTGTATTCAGATATCTTCCGTTCCCGTTGAACACGCAGGAAAAAAGTCAAGCCCAGGACAGATATTACCATGACCACGACGAAAATGATTAAAAAGCCCAACGCTCCCATCGGGAACCCTTTTTGTGGTGTAAAGGAAGAAGGAGAATCGCGGCCGAAAGAAAGCTAAAGGGTAAAAAATCTTAAAAAGTAAATTTCCATGGAAAGATGTTGCTCAATAAACAAGATACAGGTTTCTCCGGTCATGTCAATATACAGGATAAAAAATTGGTATACGCTAAAATCTCATGGACGCAGTGCGGGCTGGCATCCTTTTTGCTTTCCTCCGGCTTCGGTTATCTTGTATTTGGTGTATTTGCAAAAAGGATGCCAGCCCGCACTCGCCAGATACCGGGCTGGATAGTCTTAAGAAAGTTGTTGGGCGGAAATGGCGGGGTCTATTTTTTAACAGTCGGCGGCGGAGCTTTCGGAATTTCGCCGCTCGGCCGGCCCTCAGCCGGTTCTTCCAATAGTGGAGCGGGAGTGGGTTTTTTACAGGCAACCTTTCGGGCCAGGATTTCGCGTTTCAATAGCTGGATACCCAGGGCCGGGTCGACTCCTTTGGGGCAGGCCTCGGAGCAGGCTCCGGCGAAGTGGCAGCGCCAGAGACCGTTTTTGCCGTCGATCG
>CAZSTM010000397.1:0-4411 GCA_964609635.1 uncultured Gemmatimonadales bacterium | reverse complement strand
GTCAGTGAAAGGGCGGCTGAGACCAGGAAAAAGAACGACCGGGAAGCCGGAATGGTCGCCGAGGAGCTTGACAAGGGCCTGCCGACTTACTAGGCGGGCTCCGCCTCGGGATGAGGATCGCCTTGGAAGAAGAATAATTCCGGTGCGGCAAGGGTATATAGCCCGGGTAAGACAGCGGTTTTAAAATGATTTCACGATTGATTTTTACCCGCAATCCCTTATGGGCGGCCGGACGCCCCTGCACGTACATCCGTTCAATCCGATCTGATTTGAAACTGCTCTAAAAGCGAGTTGAAAAAATCCAAAGTAATGGTTATATGGCCCTCAAGGATGGGCCGAATGGCCCATTCACATGCCCTTGACAGCCAAAAAGCCATATATTTCAATTCCGGGGCGTTGAAATCTTTTTTTCAAGGCCCCTCTAACGGTTCTGTTGCGCATTATGGACGCCAATGGCTGGAAAATATAAATATACACCACTGGTTCTCATCTGGGCCCTGGGAATGTTCTCGGAAGGGCTGTTCAGCCCTGCCTGTGCCGGGGCCGCCCCGGCTCCGGGCATAAAGGTCGAGTCCTCGCAGCGCAAAGCGCCGAAATGGGTCAGTCGGGCTCCGGCGGCGGATGCGGAGTATTTATACTTTGTGGGACGAGCCACCGCCTCGCCCACCCTCGAGGGCGCCGAGCAGGATGCGGCTGCCGATGCCCTGCGCCAGATTGTGAGCATGATCCGGCTGACCGCCTCGGTTTCCTACGAGCGATTGAGACAAGAGGCGGGGCTTCTGCTCGAGGACCGGGTCTCATTTGAAGGCGATGCGCGGGTGACGGGCTTGAAAAGGCTCGAAACCTACTACCAAAAAGTTTATTACCATAACGGCGATAGTTTGACCACCCGTTACCATGTCAGCCTTCTGGTGCGCTATCCCAGGCAGTCTCTGGCCCGGGAGAAACAGCGGATGGAACAGGAAGCGGTAAAACGGGTAAGAATGGCCGGGGAGCTTTTGACCGAGGGCCGCCGGAGTGAGTCCCGGAACGACGGAGCCGAGGCCCTGGAGCGCTACCTGCAGGCTCTGAGGCATCTCGACAGCCCGGTGATTTTTCTGCTTCCTTCCGGAGAGGACGACAGGTGCGTAAGGTTGAAAAGCGCCTTGCTCGCCGCCGCCCGCAGTCTCAGTCTCCGGCAGCGGCAGGTGAGGGTCGGCCCGGTGGTGGTGAGCCGAATAAACGAAGAGTGCAGTTGGCAGGATTCCCAGATGAACGCCGCCCTGGAGGAGGCCATGCTGAACCACGGGTTCCGGCCGGTCGGCGGGCACGGGAACTTACCCGGCGGGGTTTTACCGTGCGTATCCGCCCGCTGCCGCGAGGAGTTTGCGGACCGTCTCGGCGAGGGCTTCTGTATCAGCCGCTGGTCGGCCCAGATCAGTCTGCTCGATCCGGATGAAAATATCATCCTCTTCCAGAAAGTTTTAACCGCCAAGGGTTTCGGTGCCGACCCGGAGCGCGCCCTGCTGGATGCCCGCCGCAGGCTGAGGCAAGAGGTTTTCCCCGAGTTTGCGCAACTGGCGTGGGATAAGCTGGATTTAACTCTCGGGTGGGATTCCCCAAGCCGGATGGATTACTATCACGCCGCCAATTAGTCCGGATCAAAAACCATGAAATTTCTGCTTTCAAGATATTTAGCTTCCGTTTGCCTGGCTTTAGCGCTCGGCGCCGCGGCGGTCCAAGCCGCTCCTGCACCCGATAACAGGGTTGGAGTGCTGCTGTCTGTCGATGAGTTCAAAGCCCTCGGGGTGGAACGGTCTGTGGCGGAGAGTGTCGGCGAAATCTTACGCACCCAGCTTGCCGGCTCGAAAAGATTACGCCTGCTGGAAGAAACCGGCAGGCTTTATCGTTTGCAGCGGAAATCGGCTCGTTTTCGGGACCTGTCTGCCGAGAAGAACCTTCTGAGGCTGGGCGAGCTCCTGGAGAGCCGAAGAGTGCTCACCGGCAGTGTTTCACGGCTGGATACCTTGCTGGTTATCACTGTCCGATTGGTGGATGCTGAAACAGGGGTCACCCTGGCCGGTGAAATGGTGGAGCATGCGACCGGCCCGGGGAGCCTGGGTGAGACGGTACGCAGCCTGGCCCGTAAGGTGCTGGCCCATTTCCCCCTTACCGGACGAGTGCTCGAGGTGCGGGGAGATACCCTGCTGGCCGAGCTGGGCTTAGTTGACGGCCTGCTGCCGGGACAGGAGCTCACGGTACTGGACCTGGCGGATCGAAAAAATAACCGGCCGGAGTGGTCCGGCGAACCCGTGCGCTCGGCAAGAGTAAAGGTGGCTGACCTGGATGAGAGAACCTGCCGGCTGGTACCGCTCATCCCCAGGGCGGCCGAGGGCCTGGGCCCCGGAGCAACCGTGATCTCGGTGACAGATGCCGGTTTCGGAGATGTGCTTTCAGGACTCGGGGATATAAGCCCCTCGGAATCGGTTGACAAAACAGAGGAAGCTTTCGGCGCGGTGCTGATCGAGAGCGAGCCCACCGGGGCGCTGGTCGCCCTTTCCGGGCTGGATGTGGGACGGGCCCCGGTGAAAGTGGCCCACCTGGCTCCGGGCCGCCATCCGCTGTTACTCTATCTGCCGGGATACCATGAGGTTGACGACTCGGTGGAAGCCCTTCCCGGAACCCTGCAAGAGTACAGTTTCAAGCTCGAACGACGCACCGGCAGGCTGACCATAGTCACCAGCCAGCCGGATGTCACCCTGCGGATCGACACCCTCGAGCTTATTGTCCCCGGTACGGGCACGGTTACCCTGGAGGACTTCCCGGCCGGCCAACACCGCATCCACGCGAGTAAGCCCGGTTATCAGAGTTATCAGGAGAGGGTGACCATCGATTTCGCTCAGGATACCACGCTGGAAGTGAATCTTGAACCGCACCCCGGGAGCCTGCTGATAAATTCAACTCCCGGCGGTGCGGGCATTTATATAGATGGAATCTTTACCGGAAAGCTCACCCCCTGGCGGCTGACCCGCCTGGCGGCGGGCGAGCACGTGGTGCGGGCGAGCCTCCCGGGGTTCGGTGCGGCAGTGGCTGCGGCGGAGATTTCTCCCGGTAAGGACCTTACCCTGCAGCTCGAGTTGAGACCCGGCTGGTTCGATTACCTTCCGGTGGGTATGGTTCTGGTGCCTGCCGGAGAAGACAGCGCCTTTCCGGATGATTTTTACATGGATATCCACGAGGCGACCAACCGCGAGTACGCCTATTTCATCTCGGCCACCGGACACGAACCTCCCCGCCACTGGAAGGATGGTATACTTCCGCAGGGTGAGGAGAATTTCCCGGTGGTAAATGTCAGTTACCAGGATGCAGCCCGTTTCGCGGCCTGGGCCGGTAAACGTCTTCCCACCGAGCAGGAATGGGAACGCGCGGCATTCGGGGCCAAGCCGGAAAAATATCCCTGGGGCGGCAGCTACCGTCCGGGAGGAGCGAGCATCTGGAGCGAAGGGTTGGGCGGGCCCGCAGCAGTGGGCAACTTTCCCGAGGATGTCAGTCCTTTCGGGATTTACGACATGGTGGGAAACGTCTCGGAGTGGGTCGATGGCTGGATCGGCGGCGCGCCCGGGCAGGAGGGACTATACCGGGTTTGCCGCGGAGGAAGCTACTATATCAACGATACCGATCCCTCGCTGTTCAGTCGCGACGGGCACTACCCGATCAGCAGCAACCGGTATATCGGATTTCGCTGCGCGCGGGATAAACATATCAGCCGCTGACAAACCTGTGGTTTACAACCGGACTTTATATCAGCAGAAGTAGTCCTCCTCTTCGCTCTCATCGCAGGCAAAGCGGAAGGTGATTCCGCCTTCCGCTTCCTGGCCGGCGGCCAGGGCTCCGCTGGCATGGCCGCCGATGGCTATGGCGCCGGCGCTTCTCTTGAGGCTCAAGGCCACGGCGCCCGAGGCCGCCAGCAGGCCCACGGAAATCGCTCCGGCAGCTACCAGCCCGAAACTCACCGCCCCCACCGACACCACGCCCACAGCCACCTTGCCCACAGCCAGCACTCCGCTGGCCCGCTGGCCGATAGCCACGATACCATAGGCCGATTCGCTGGAGATATGGAGCAAAGGTACGCCGAGCACTCTGGTGGTGCTGGTGAAATCGGCTCGTAGGTTATCCAGCATATTTCAGCTCCTTTACCTGCCTGGCTTAGTTCGTTTACCAGGTATTGTTTCGCCGTATTTTAGAATTCATTGACTAAGTGCTGTAATTCAAAAGTTCGATTATGTATTTTTTCCGGACACGCTGAACCAGACCGTAGGGGCGACCGATCGGTCGCCCGACCATCGGCGAGGCGTGCCTCGCCCCTAGGCTAAATTTGTGGATTGGTTTAGAAAAATACGCTACACTATTTATGAACTGAATAGCGAGCGAA
>CAZSTM010000396.1:0-4433 GCA_964609635.1 uncultured Gemmatimonadales bacterium | reverse complement strand
AGATAACGGTATCAATCGCCGGGCGGACCTAAGTGTCCGCGCTTTATTATTCCTGGATAACGAGCACTGCTTGCACGGATGTGTCGTACTTCGCATGGATCTCCTTCATGCGATGCATGACTCCGGTTCGACGCGAACTGCCTCTGGTTGCTCAGATACCCAAGAGGCAGGCTGTCGCATTTCTTTTTTTGCCCTAGGTAACAGGAGGTTTTTATGAAAGCGGGGAAAGTCCTTAAGAAAAAAGATATAGTCGTTAATATTTCGGTATTTATATGGTTGTTTTTTTTCCTGATATTCG
Source organism: uncultured Gemmatimonadales bacterium (assembly GCA_964609635.1). Classification (GTDB taxonomy): domain Bacteria; phylum Gemmatimonadota; class Glassbacteria; order GWA2-58-10; family GWA2-58-10; genus JAFGTO01. Next base: position 4,135 of record CAZSTM010000396.1, on the reverse strand, counting down.
ATGTTACGGTCAGGAGTATTTTGTTTGCCTCCGATAATAATCCCCGTGCCGAGGCCACCTTTGAATGCCTGGGAATTTACTATAAAGTTGATTCCGGTAATCTTGGTGAATGTGGGGTAAGATACAAGGAGTCCGGTACCAAGGAATGGAAAAATGTCATTCCGCTCTGGTTCGATGAGCGAGATAATGAATACCGTGGCAGTATTATTGGATTGAAACCGGATACCGAATATGAGATAAGGTTGAATTGCGGAGGGAATGAAGTTGGATTCAAGGCTCGAACCCGCAGCGAAAAATTTGTGGTCGGGAAGACGACTTACCTCAAAGGCGGGGTAACAGATCAAATACTTTATATTACCGAATCGGGCAGCCCGGATGCCTGGCATCTCATTACCCCTGAGCCGGGTTCCAAGACAGTTATCGATCCAGAGAAAACGGCCGACTACAATGTGGTTGTCGAGGCCAATTATGTAATTATCAGGGGGCTAGAACTGAAGAACGCTGCCAAGGATGCTGTATTAATAAAAGAAAATGTCCATGATGTTGTCGTTGAGGACTGCCATATAACCTTGTGGGGTAGAGGCGACAGACGGCTGGCCTATTTAGGATACGGCGACAGCGGAATTACCGCAGAAAAAGGAACATCCCGGCTGGTTGTCCAGCGCAACTTGATAGATGATCCCAGCGGGTGGACAAACGATTGGGACACCGGGCATCCGAGCGGACCGCAGGGGGTAACACTACGGAATTCCAGGGGTGGTAACATAATCAGGTACAATGAAATCAGGTCGTCCGAGGAGCACGGTTTCAATGATGCGATCGGCGGCGGGAGTAACTACAGTTTTGAGGGAAGTCCGAACCGGGATTCAGACATATACGGAAATATAATTTCCCATGTGTGGGACGATGCGATCGAGAGTGAGGGAGCGAATATGAATGTGCGGATCTGGGGTAATTATATTCACCACACTTTTACCCATATTGCGACCGCTGCAACCTCAAATGGACCGTTGTATATATTTAGAAACGTATTCGGTCTCTCTCGCCGGACACATAAAGACCCGCTTGGAGGCCCGATGATCAAGATGGGCGAGCGTAGTCCCTATACCGGGGGCAGGAGGTACGTTTTTCACAATACCGCCCTGCAGCCGAGAGGTGCATTCAGGGTGTTCAGCACTCATCCGTGCTCAAATACTATTTCACGTAATAATATTTTTGATTGTCCGGGACCGCTGACCGGTTTCAGAACTCCGGATCCGCCGGCCGATTTAGACTATGATCTATTTACCGGATTAAATATGAGACTCGGGTATGAAAAACATGGGATAGGGGCAAAACCCTCATATATTCCCTCTCAGGGGCTCGAATTTTATCTGGCTCCGACAACTACGAGGATCAAGTGGGGCAGGACCGAGGTAGAACACTATGGCAAAAAATGGATGATCACGGATAAAGTAATCACGGTAGAAAATCCGGCAATCGATGCCGGGATTATTATCCCCGGGTTTAATGATAATTACAAGGGTAAGGGGCCGGATCTAGGTGCCTTTGAAAGAGAAAATCCGCCCTTGAAATTCGGAAGGCATGCTGTAGAGCCGGTAATCCATGCCCCTTGGGAGAAACAGTAGAGAATAAAAATAAAAATTGCAGGTGCGACCGACCGGTCGCCCCTACGCCTGGGGCCGCTAGAACCCCCGCGATAAAATAATGGCCGGACATGCCGAAAACCTCTCAAGAGTCTGCCGGGTATATTTTCCCATGCGAATTTTTACTCTTTTCTTATTTTCGTACGAGGAATATCGGCTAACCGCCTTTCATAGCACTTTAAAAATATCGGATACCGCGTTCCGAAGGAACTCATGTCAGATAAATCCAAAGAAAGCCCGGCAGGCGGCCCCGCAGAATCCGTAAAGCCTGGGTTTCCCGGAGCCTTACCCTACGGTTGGGCTTTGCCGGCGGTGATAATTATTACTATAGGAACTATTGCTTTCGCCAACAGTTTCGGAGGCGCTTTCGTTTTCGATGACAATGATTTTATCGTTAATAATCCGAACATCCGCTCTTTGCATGATATCTGGTACTCAAGTTATTTTATCAGAATACCCCGTCCCCTGATACAATTTTCTCTGGCCGTTAATTACGCTCTCGGCGGGCTCGATCCGTGGTGGTATCACCTTTTCAACTTGTCGATACACCTGCTGACGGCGCTGACTCTTTTCGGGATTGTACGTCGCACCCTCTGCTTACCGGCATTAAGGAGACGATTTTCGGAGGCTTCCCGGACAATCTCCATGGCGGTGGCTCTCATCTGGACCGTGCATCCTCTGCAAACCCAGGCGGTAACCTACATCTCTCAGCGTTGCGAATCATTTATGAGTCTTTTTTACCTGCTGACTCTATACTGTGTCATCAGGGGTTTTTCTTCACACGGCCGTCAGACCGTCTGGTTTAGTCTGTCCATCCTTTCCTGTGGCCTGGGGATGTTGGCCAAGGAGGTCATGGTAACTGCACCCCTGGTATGCCTGCTTTACGATTATTTTTTTCTCGGCGGCTCGCTGAGCCAGGCGTTACGTCTACGTAAAGCTTTGTACGTGGGGCTATTTTCCGCCTGGGGAATTCTAATACTCAATCTATTCGCAAGCTATTCATTTTATGCTGAAATTCTTAGCGGTGCAACGGGGGCCATGTCGTCTCCTTGGCGCTATCTGTTAACCCAGTTCGGTGTGATCTCACATTATCTTCGCCTGGCGATTTGGCCCAGTGAGCTGGTGCTGGATTACTACTGGCCGCCTGCAGAAACCGCTGCTCAAATCCTTCCATCCGCTCTGCTGATATTTTCCATTTTGGCGGGGACAGTCGGGGCTTTCTGGCGGCGGTATCCTGCAGGGTTCCTGGGATGTTGGTTTTTCCTCATCCTTTCCGTCACTTCGAGCGTATTCCCAACCGGGGAACCAGCTTTTGAACACCGGATGTATCTCCCCCTGGCGGCGGTGGTCTGTCTGGCGGTAACAGGGGTTTACCTGGCGTACAAAACCCTGTCGCGCCGACTGGAGGCTGCCCGGTCCGGAGAATGGTGCAAGCCGCTGAGAATTATGGTCGGAGTCCTGTTAGCCGTAGTTGTGGCAGCTCTCGGGTTATTGACTGCCATGCGCAACCGTGACTACCGGAGCGAGCTTGCCATTTGGAGCGATACGGTGGCCAAGCAACCCCGGAATGCCCGGGCTCAGGGCGCACTGGGTGTGGCCCTGGACGACCTGGGAAAAACTCGTGAGGCGATTATACATTATGAGCAAGCGCTGCAGCTGACCCCGGAAGATGCTAAAACCCACCATAACCTCGGCAATGCCCTTTACAAAACAGGCAGGCCCGAGGAAGCAGCCGGACATTTCGAGGAAGCCCTGCGTCTCGATCCTTATCACCCGGAATACCACCGCAGCCTCGGCATCGCTCTTCAGAAACTCGGCAGGCTGCAGGAGGCTCTCAGGTATTATAGAGCAAGCCTTGGTCTGGAACCCGGCAACCCCGGAACACATTATAGCCTTGGATTGGCCCTGGCAGAGCTCGGGAACGAGGAAGAAGCTCTGCGGCATTTCGAGAGCGCCTTGCGTCTTGAGCCCGAAAATGCCCGGACACACTTGCAAAAAGGGATTGTCCTGCTCAAGTTAAACGAACCGGAGGATGCGTTATCTTCTCTAAAGGAAGCGGTGAGGCTCGATCCCGGGCTCATGGAAGCACACAATAATCTGGGCGTTGCCCTTTGCAGACTGGCCAGGTTCGAGGAGGCACGGCCGCATTTTGAAGAGGTTCTGCGGCTCGATCCGTTAAACACCACTGCCCGGAGGAACCTGGATCTCTTACGGAATATGTTACTTCCTGAGTAGCCATTTCGGACCGTTTAAAGCAACCACCGGTTATATTTTCATTTAATGGTTATAAAAAAATTCCGTGGGAGCAGACCTTTGTGTCTGCCTGGATGTCTTTGCATATTCCGGATGTAAGGTAAACCTGAAAAAGTCCTGAGTCTATAGCCAGCTGGACTAATACCCGTATCCATATAAATATAAGGAGCAAGATTAGAAATGTCGATTGCAGAATTATTTAAACAATATCTTGAGCATCTTTTTCTTGGAAAACG
>CAZSTM010000395.1:0-4442 GCA_964609635.1 uncultured Gemmatimonadales bacterium | reverse complement strand
AGAAGCGCGCTCCCGCGACAATGTATAATTCTGACTCCTGACTTCTGACCACTGATTTCCGGCAATAGAATACTTGCGTAATTACCATGAAAAAAAAGCTCGCTGTTTCCGGGCGTTTTAGCTTACGGGATTATTTGATTTCAGCCGCCGATTCTTCCCGGAAAAGACCCCGGCTCCGGGGCTTGGCATTTGCCGCTGTGCTGTTTTGGACAGGATCATTGGCCGCCGGTCCCAGGGTGGATGCCAGTCTGGATACCACGGACATCCTGATTGGAGACTCCCTCTGGCTCACTCTGACAGTCAGCGCCGGTCCAGGTGAGACCGTGCGCTTTCCGGAGCTTACCGACAATCTCGGCAAGTTCGAGCTTCTCTCGAGCGCTTTTCCCGAGCGGGTGCAAGCGGATGACGGTTCCACCCTGCAACGCCGCAGATTCAAGGTTACGACTTACGACACCGGCAGACAGTCCATCCCCCGCCTGAAATTCGTAGCCATGGGGCGGGATGGATCGGTGGATACCCTCTATACCCCCGAGATAACGGTCCAGGTGACCAGCCTGCTGAGCGATACCACTGAAACCGAGGTTCGGCCCCTCAAGGCACTGATTCCTGCACCCAAACTCTGGCACCGGCTGGCCTTATGGGCAGCGGCGATTCTGTTGCTGGTGGTTTTGCCGCTCGTTTTTGCCTGGCGCCGGTACTTGGCCCGCAGGGCCGCTCGCCTGCTGGAAGACGCAGCGCCGGTGGTCCCGCTTCGCCCGGCCCATCTGGTAGCGCTCGATGAGCTGGACCGCATCAAGTCGCTGGGCCTGATAGAAAAAGGTGAGATCAAGCTGTTCCACGAACTGGTCTCGACTGCGATTCGCCATTACCTTGCGGCCGGTTTCGGGATCGATGCACTGGAGATGACAACCTGGGAGGTGCTGTTCGCTCTCGGGAATAAGCTGCCTGCCAAAGACCGGCTGTACGATAGCTATCGGGACTTCCTGGAAGCTTGCGACCTGGTCAAATTTGCCAAGTACAAACCGCCGCTGGTGGAGATCAACTCGGTTTTCAACCTGGCCTATGACCTGGTGGAAAAAACCCGGGCTCTGGAGGTTGAGACAGCCGTCGCTGCGGCCCGGGAAGCGCTCGAGGAAACCGAACGGGCTCAAAGCTCCCAAACCGAAGCAGGCGCGGTGGCGGTAGAAAACGGATCTTCCGGAGAAGAGTAAGTGACCGAAGAGTTCGCCAGTTTCAATTTCTTTTACCTGCTGTTGCTTCTGGTCCCGGTTGTTCTGGCTTACGTGCGCTGGCGGGGCAAGCGGCAGAGGAGCCTGCGTTTCCCGGACCTGGAAACCGCCTTGCAGGTGAACACCGGCCCGGCGCGCTACTGGCCGCACCTTCCCTTTGCCTTGAGAGTCCTGGCGCTGGCCTTGATCATTATCGCCCTGGCCCGGCCGCGCAGCGGGTCCACCCTTGAGGAGACCTCCAGCGAGGGAATCGACATAGTGCTTACGGTCGATCTTTCGACCAGCATGCAGGCCCAGGACCTTAAAAAGGGCAGCAGCCGACTGGATGTGGCTAAGGAAGTGGTCGAGGACTTTATCGACAACCGCAAGCACGACCGGATGGGACTGGTGGCTTTCTCCGCACATGCAGTCACCCGCTGTCCGCCGACACTCGACTACCGCATCCTTAAAACCCAGTTGAGCAACCTGGAGATCGGCCAGATCGAGGACGGTACGGCGATCGGGGTGGCTCTGGCCAGCAGTGTGAACCGACTGCGCAACTCCAAAGCCGAAAGCCGGGTGGTCGTGCTGCTGACCGACGGCGTGAACAACCGAGGGGCAATCGACCCGGTGACCGCAGCCAGGGTGGCCGAGGCCCAGTCGGTGAAAGTCTATACCATCGGCGCGGGCACACGGGGCACAGTGCGCATGCCGGTCAAAGATGCTTTCGGCCTAACCCGTTATGTCAACCAACCGGTGGAAATCGATGAGGAAATATTGAAAAAAATTGCCGGTATCACGGGCGGGAAGTATTTCCGGGCCACCAGAGCCGATGAGCTGCAGAAGATCTACCGGGAAATCGATTCCCTGGAAAAAACCCGGATCGAAGTCCGCCGGTACCGAAGATACCGTGAGCTTTTCGCCTTCTTCCTGCTGCCGGTTATCGGACTGGTGCTGCTGGAGCAGGTGCTGGCGGCAACCAGGTGCAGGACGCTTCCTTGAGGTGAGGAACGATGATTTTTCTGGGCATTTATTTTAAGAATCCCGAATATTTTCACCTTTTCTGGCTGATACCTCCGCTGTCTCTGTTTCTGTGGTGGGCCTCCCGCCGCAGGGTGCGGCTGCTGGAAAGTTTCGGCCGGCTGGGACTGATCGGCCGGCTGTCCACTCCGGCTCTTCCAGGAGTGGGTTTCACCCGCCGGTTGCTGGTACTCGCGGCGCTGGTCTTTTTGATTTTTGCCGCGGCACGGCCCCAGTACGGGAAAAAACCGGTGATCCTCAAGCGCGAGGGCCGGGATATCGTTTTTCTGCTCGACACCTCGATCAGCATGCTGGCCGAGGATATCCAGCCGAACCGCCTGAGTCGGGCACGTTTCGAGATCACCAGCCTGCTCGACCGGCTGGAGGGTGACCGCGTGGCCCTGGTACCCTTCGCCGGGGATGCAAACATGCTCTGCCCGCTCACTACCGATTATGACGCCCTGGGGCTTTTCCTCGATGGAGTGGATACGGACATCATTTCTCTGCCCGGAACCAATATTTCCCGGGCGCTCAAAGTGGCGGCCGAGGCTTTCGACCGGAAGCAAACCAAGTACAAGGTAATGGTGCTGATTACCGACGGCGAGGAACTCGAGGGGGATGCCCTGGAGGTGGCCAATTCCTTGAAACAACAGGGGATCCGTCTCTACGCCATCGGTATCGGTTCCACCGAAGGGGTGCCCATTCCGCTGAAAGTCGAAGGTAGCGGAACCGAACACAAAAGAGACCGCAGGAACCAGGTGGTAATCAGCCGACTGGGAGAAACGCTCCTGGCAGAACTGGCCCGTGCCGGCGGGGGAGAATACTACCGGGCGGGCAGGGAGGCCATCGAGCTGGAGCGCATCTTCGAAGACATAAAAAAATTGGAAAAGCGCGAGCTCGAAGCCCGCGATTTCACCCTTTATCACGACCGCTATCAGTGGCCTCTGGCCGCGGCGCTGGTGCTGTTGCTGTTTGAGTCTGTTCTCTGGGATGCCCGCAGGCCGGAAGAGCGAACCGGAGGCGAAGCGGCCTGAGGTTTTTTATCCACAGATTTCGCAGATTTATTCCCCTCTTGAGAGGGGTGCCCGCTGTAGGGACACAGCCGGGTGTGGCTCGTAAGCGGATGCGTAACGAGCGGAGCGGATGCCGTGTCCTAGCGGGGTGTGTAATCCCATAAATCACCAGCTCAGCTGGCGGCTCCAGTTTTGCTCTGTGGGTTAGTGATAAGTTGGTATTTACCTGTGTTTCATATAAACTCCTCATGGCCGCTGTCGCAGCCACAACGAAGCATGAAAAGGATTTTTTTGATAGGCAGATTTAACTACTAAGACACCAAGGCGTCAAGTATTTAAGACTGTTTGTAGTTACTGGTTGCTGGATATTGTGTTTTTATTCTTAGTTTTTAAAACCAGCCACTAACAACTAACTACTGACAACTGTTTTTGAATTTCACTTTGTGACTGTGCCTCTGTGCCGTGTTGCGCATAAAGCCGCGCAAGTCTGCGGCTGCCCCTTTAATTTTCATTTTAACAAGCTGAACAATTGTTTGGTGTAAATGCTGTACACAAGAGAAAAAATAATACGGCTTCTGCTTTGTGCCGCCCTTTTCGGATTATTTTTCGCCGGGCGCTGGAGCGACCTGGTGCGCAGCGTGCCCGAACAGGCCCAGGAGGCTTATAAGCGGAAAGACTACCAGAGGGCTCTCGAGCTGTACCAGGAAGCCCAGACCCGCAACCCGGACTCGGACACCCTGGCCTATAACCTGGGAAACACCATGTACCGGCTGGACCGCTACCAGGAAGCCCAAAAACTTTACGGCCGCATCCTGGAGAATAAAAACCCCGTGTTAAGCGCCGACTCCTACTACAACATGGGGAATACCCTTTACCGGATGGGCCGCCGGACAGAAGACCAGCAAAGCTACAGCCAGGCGCTCGAGGCCTACAAACACTCTATCATGCTCGATCCCGGGGACAAGGACGCCAAGTATAACTATGAGATGGTCAAGCGGCTGCTCAAAGAACAGCAACAGCAGCAGCAAAACCAGGACAACCAGGATCAGCAGGACCAGGAGAAAAAACAGGATAAGCAACAAAACCAACAGCAAAACCAACAGCAGCAGCAACAAAAGCAACAGCAGGAACGGCAGCAGCAACAACAGCAACAGCAGGAACCACAACAGCAGCAACAGCCGCAGGAGGAGCAAACCCGGGA
>CAZSTM010000394.1:0-4456 GCA_964609635.1 uncultured Gemmatimonadales bacterium | reverse complement strand
TGGAGCGGTTGGTAAACAGGGTCCTGCCGTCACCGGTACCGTCGAGCCCGACCACCAGGCCGTAGCCGATGAGATGTTCGCTCCTGGTACCCTGCAGGTGTGCGATGTCCTTGATCCGTGCACCCCATAAAGGAGTTACCGGCAGCGATACCGTCAGCATTATCAGCGCTGCGGTTAAGATTCCGATCCCTTTATGCCTGATGATTTGCCTGCGAAAGTTAGCATCCATAACTTTTTTTCCCCGATATAACATGGTGCGCTTCCCGGTTTAAAAGAACCAGCCTAATATCCGGTTGAAAATACTCGGACTGCGGGCCTCCTCGGCCTCTCCCTTGCTTTTCATGGTTACCTGAAGGTTGGCCACTTGCGAAGAAAGGATGGTATTCTGCGGAGTGACATCCCGGCTGCGGGCCACTCCGGTGAGAAAGATCACGAGCTTTTCATCCGGCAGATCGACAACTTTCGACCCTTCGAGAAACAGGTTGCCCAACTCATCCGTGCGCACCACCCGGACACTGACATCAGTGGCGAAGGTGCTCAGCTTGTTGTTCTGTATCCGGGAATCAAAATTGTTCTGTGCGGAGATCTGGCCGCTGAAAGGATTCAGCAGACCGAATACCTTGCCCGGCCCGGCGCCGAATTCCGCCTGGGTTTCGGTGCCGCGCTGGCTGCGGAACTGTTGCCTGTTCACCCCGGAAACCCTTTCGCTGATCACCACGGTGATCACGTCTCCGGCCTTGTAGAGGCGTTCATCGGTAAACAGGCTGGCTACCGGCCCCCGGAATTCCATCTGGCCGGCCAGAGGCACGACCCAGAGAAGAATCAAAACAGCCACTCCCATCAGGTTGTTCAGGATGCGCGGCTGAGGGGGGTGTCCGGAGCGGGGTGGAATGTTTTTGGGTTTGCTTTTTATGGTTCTCATAAGTACCGATACTCCTTTTCTATTGGGTAATCAGTACGGTGTGGGCATCCTGCACCGTGCCCATCAGGTTTTTCCCGTACTGGTTACGTACCAGGATTTTTTCGCCCTGACAACCGTTCTGCCAGGCTTTACCCGGGCAGGCGACAGTGATGGATTTGTGGTAAAGCACCAGGGTGATCTCATCGCCCCGTTCGATCAGCGGAGGATTCTCCACACAGTCCACGGTCAGCACCTGCCCGGCTTTCATCCTCCTTTTCAGGCGTTTGCCGGCAAGCTCCTCGATGTTCTTGATCGGTAAAGAGCGGGTCCCGGTAGTCTCCAGCTCGACTAACTCCAAGTCGTTGGGGGAGAGCGGACGCCCATTGCCCAGGGATTTTTTAAGGACCGCTACCTTTTCGTAGGACCTTACCTTGAGCGAGACCGGCAGGCGCTGCACCAGATTACCCTCGCTTAGTGCGGCCACCGATAGCGACATCGAGCCGGAAGCGCGCCGTCGCAGGGGATCGACAATTTTCAGTGCCTGATCGGGAGAGGAAAGATTGACATTTTGCGGCAGACGGGAATAAGTGATCTCGGTGCGTGCATCCTCTCCGGCCCAACTGCGGGTGAGATAGTTCTCGACCAGTTCTTCCAGTTCGCCCCGTTCCACCGTGCGCCCGCTGCGGGTGATTGTCGACTGCTCGGCCCCCACCAGAGCCACCATGACCGGATCTATGCGATTGAGTGCGATACGGCGGCGGATTTCGGCGCGCTCGAGCGTATTCACTTCTCCGAAAGGCGGAGCGGGTCCGAGAGTTATCCCGGAAAGCTGGGCAATCAGTTTGTCGTTGAATCCTTGCACCTCGGCCACGTCGGAGAGCCGGAGCTGCCAGTCGGAAACCTCGGCCTCAGGTTTCAGGTAGATATAGACCTTGTCGTCATCGGCGGCCCAGAGCATCTTCGGGTTTGCAGCGCCTGGAAAGAACGTCAAGCCGATCAAGAACGCGCTGAATATTGCTCTGCTCATTTTATACTCGATTCGAATATTGTTGAAAAAAGGAGTATCAAGATTCGAGCGATTGAAAACTCCCCGCGGCAAGCTGCCGGGAATCTTCGATGGTTAAGTTTTTTTTGATTATTACTGTTCGCTCGCTAACCCCGCGGCAAGTCGCGGGGAATGCGCTCGCTGTTCAATCCAGATTGTTTAACGTCCAATATTGGTCGCTGTTTGCAGCATGTTATCGGAGATCGAGATGCCGCGGGAATTGAGCTCGTAAACCCGCTGGGCGGTGATCAGGTCCACCAGTTCATCGACAACCGAAACATTGGACATCTCCAGGTAGCCCTGTTCGATTTGGCCGAATTCGTTTTCGCCGGGATTACCGAGTATCGGGGTGTTGGAGGATACGGTTTCGATGAACAGGTTGTTGCCGATATTGCGCAGGCCTGCGGGGTTGATGAAGCGAGCCAGTTCGATGCGGCCGACATTTTGCGGCTGAACCTGGCCGGGCAGCAGCACGTCCACATTTCCGTCCGCAGCCACGGAGACTTTCATGGCGGTCTGCGGGATGGTGATCTGCGGCTGTAAGTTCAAGCCGTCGGTGGTCACCAGAATGCCGTCCTGGCTGATCTCGAAATTACCGTCACGGGTATATGCAAAAGTGCCGTCCGGCTGCTGGATCTGGAAAAACCCGTCGCCGGTGATCGCCCAGTCCAGATCGTTCTGCGTTTTTTGCATGTTGCCCTGGGTAAAGACTTTCTGGGTCGAAGACAGCCGCGTGCCGTGGCCCACCTGGAGCTCGGTCGGTACTATCTGGCCCTGGAACTCCGCCACGCCGGCCGGGCGCACGGTCTGGTAGAGCAGGTCCTGGAACTGTGCCTGACTTTTCTTGAAACCTGCGGTGTTGACATTGGCCAGGTTGTTGGCGATCACATCCACCCGGATTTCCTGGGCTTTCATCCCTGTGGCTGAAGTACGCAATGCTCGGATCATGTCCTTATTCTCCTTAATTATGCTTTGCCTGTCCGGCCGGCCGGAATCAAGACCGGCGGTGTAAGCTGCGAAAGTTTAAATCTTGCCGATCTGGGTCACCGCCTGCTGCAGAGTTTCATCCTGGAGACTGATAGCTCGCTGGCCGAATTCGAAAGAGCGCTGGAGCTCGATCATGGAGACCAGCTGGTCGATCGGATGCGCGTTGGCTTTCTCAAGCATTCCCTGCTTGACCGTGAAATTCTCCGCAGGCCGCGCCCCGGGCCCGCCCCGCGGAATATAGAGGTTGTCGGTGACTTTGACTAATTCATAGGGTTTATCGAAATCGCTGATCTGCAGGCTGCCGATCAGAATATCATCCACGTAAACATCGCCGTTTTGCTGGACCTTGAGTTTGCCGCCCTGACCGTGCAGCGGCCCTGTGATGCCGAGTACCTGGTAGCCCTGGATGGTGACCAGGTTCCCGTCCGGGTCCATACTGAAATTGCCGCCACGGGTGTAGCGGACTCCGCCCGGCGTTTGAACCGTGAAAAAACCATCGCCCTCGATCGCCAGGTTAAAATCAATGTCGGTAACATCCATCTCGCCCTGGGTAAATTCGGTGACCATCTGAACCACCTGGCTGCTGTTGCCCGCACTGGCACGGAAAGCAGGAGGCGAGATGTTGACCATCCGTGGAGGTGTTCCTGTGGAGGCGATCTGATACTCGTTCAGGTAAAGATCGGCGTCCACCAGTGCGCGAATGAAAGCCCGGTCCTGCTTGTAGCCTGCTGTATTGACATTGGCCAGGTTGTTGGCTATCAAGTCCTGGCGGTAGGGCATCGGAAGCATACCCGCGGCCGAGGTATAAAGTCCTTTGATCATTGATTCTCCAGATTTTTATCCTTACCGGCCGGAGCCTCTGCCGGTCGGATGCAGAAAAACAAAGAAAAATATCCTTGCCATTGAAAAAGGCAAAGTTTATGCCATGAAAAGGGATGGACGTGCTAACTCCTATAAAAACAAGGGAATACACGGTTTGGAGGGGGATGAGAGGTTGAAATAATTGCCCATCACGAATAAAAAAATAAAAACAGACAGGCAAATATTGCCTCTAAAGCGGGGTAAGCCGGAAGAGGATGCCAGAACGAGGGGTAAATAAAAAAATCCCCATCGACTCAAGCCCCAAAATTCGATGTGGATAACTCCGCAGGATCGGCGCTCGTCGGCTGAATTATATTAAGGTGTCGACGTCCGGCGCCGCGCCCTCGGTTTCCGGTGAGGTGTCTATCTCACTTAAATGGGCCGCGATGGGGATAGAAAATATATTTTCTATTTAATTATAAGGATACCGGCCGGAGAGGTCAAGGGGAGGGGCAAAAAAAAGAATCCTCACGCCGGAGAAGCGCGGCTTACAGCAGGATCAGGCCTGCCAGCCCCAGGGCCCAGCAGTACCAGGCGAACCGGTCGAAGCGGCCGGCAAACAGCACTTTGAGCAGGAAAACGATGGCCAGATAGCCGAAAACAAAAGCCGAGACAGAGCCCACAAAGAGTACCGGTAAATCCAAACCGACCGGCACGCCTGT
>CAZSTM010000393.1:0-4460 GCA_964609635.1 uncultured Gemmatimonadales bacterium | reverse complement strand
GACCATGTCCGCCCCGGCCTCGGCATGGCTCACCGCCTGGCGGGCAAGAAGCTCCAGGGTCTGATCGTTATCCACCCTGCCGTCGATAATCTTGCCGCAGTGGCCGTGGTCGGTGTACTCGCACAGACAGACATCGGTTATCACATAAAGGTCCGGAAGCTCCTTTTTCAGGGCCCTGACAGCCTGCTGCACGATCCCATCCTTTTTTAACGATTCACTGCCCTGGTCGTCCTTTTTTTTCGGCAAACCGAACAGAAGAACCGCCGGTATACCTTGATTGTAAGCTCCCTGTGCCTCTTTGACCAGCTCATCCACCGAAAGGTGATAGTTGCCCGGCATGGAGGCGATCTCATTCCTGATCCGCTTTCCATGGACCACGAACAGAGGATATATAAAATCCTGCGGCGTAATAACGGTTTCACGCACCAGGCTGCGGATGCCCTGATTTTCCCTCAGCCGGCGGGCTCTATGTGTCGGAAAAGCCATGTCTTTCCCCCATGGATAACTATTGAATTACCATGTCGATACGCTTTTTCAATTTCTGTCCCGGTTGCTTCTTGTCTCTTTTCTTCTGAGTCTTGACAGCATATAAGTAGCCGGTTGCCGGGCATTGTGTTTTTTGTTCTTAGTTTTTAAAACCAGCCACTAACCACTGTCTTTGTCTTTTCCCTCTATGCCTGTCTTTTCTTCCGATTCCGAAAACAAATCCCTAGCTTCGGGCACAGCATGCTGTGCCCCTACGAATATCTTTTAATTATTTTCCGTGTGAGCCGTGCCGCTCATGATGACCGACTCCTGAGTTCTGTATTCCATCATTCCCCTTTGTGCCTCTGTGCCTTTGCCCCTTTGTCCCTTTGTCCCTTTGTGCCTGTCTTTTAAGTATTGTCGTGGTGCTAACGCAAGTAGGGTTCGATGATCTGGGCAAACCGGGCTCGAGCCCGGTTGAGCCGGCTTTTCACCGTGCCGATATTGCAGTTGAGGATTTCGGCTATCTCCTCGTAGCTCTTGCCCTCGGTCTCGCGCAGGGTGAAAACCAGCCGGTGACGGTCGGGGAGCTTTTCGACCGCTTTGGCTACCAGGTCTTTCAACTGGCGCTTGTACAACTGGTCATCCGGTTTGTCCGCCTGGTCGACCGCCTCGAACATCTCCCGGTCTTCCTTGCGATAAAACAGGTTCTGGAAATACAGCAGCGGGCTTCGGCCGGCGTTGCGCAGCTCGTTTTTAGCCAGGTTGGTGGCGATGGTATAGAGCCAGGTGGAAAATTTCCGGTTCCGGTCAAAACGGTCGATATTGCGATAGACCCGGATGAAAGTATCCTGCAGCAAGTCCTCGGCCCGGTCGCGGTCGCCGATAATGCGGTAAACGTAGTTGACTATCCGCCGGTCGTACCTTCCCATCAACTCGTTGAAAGCCCGATCATTGCCCTCGATAAAAAGCCCGACCAGCTGCTCATCCGATTTCTCGGTAATGTCCTGTTCCCCGGCGATAACGCAGCTCCCCCCGGTTAAAGTAAACACGGACAGGCGGTAATTCCACTTGCGACAAACACCTGCGAGAAAGAAGCGGCAAAGTCGAACCGGCACTTTTCTCATACTAACATAATCTGTGCCAAAGTCCAATCTATTCAATGCTAAATTTTCTCGACCGTGCCGGTGGGAAGCCAACCGCTGCGGCCGCTCGGCAGGCTCACCAATACCCAGTCGCCCCGGGTTTCGCGTACCACTACCAGCGTGCCCTCGGGCAGCACCAGCACCCTGGTATTATCCTCGCCCGGACCACTGCGGGCCTGGGCGCCGTCCTCGATTACCACCGCCTGCCGGCTATACCGCAGACTGTATATCTGTATTCCCAATACCATGCTGTTAACCGCCAACAGCAAAAAGCCCGCCACACTCCAGCCGATTACCGCCTTACGCAGCGCACCCCTGTATCCCAGGGCCAGAATCACCACCCCCACCGCTACCCAGGCCAGAAAAATAAGCTGTAAGATGCTTACTTCCCGTGCACTCAGCAAAAAAGCTCCCCGGCTGACCAGCTCGATTATAAAACTTTCCGAGGTTTCGGATTCCTGGTTCTCGGCGCGGGTGAGTGCGGTTACAAAACGCAGGTTTTCCCGAATGTCGGGGTCCCGGGGAGCCAGGCGGGCCGCCCGCCGGAAATTCAGCATCGCATGTCCCAGGCGGCCGGCCTTGAGGGCGGCGCATCCCAGATTGTAGTACAAGCCGGCGTTCGGTCCCGTAAGCCTGATCAATTCCCGGTAACCCGCCGCCGCCTGCTCGAAATTGTTTTCACTGTAGGCGCGGTTGGCCTGACGGAACTTGCGCTCGACAGTGGTGGCGGCACCGTTATCCTGTGCCTCAGCGAGTAACACTGAAACGCAAAGAAGAACTGTCAGGATTGGGAGCGATTTTTTAAGTAATATTCGCATGAATCTGTTTGTCTCCGGCAGCTGTGGGGAGTGTCCAGCTTGCCCTGTGCATATTAAAAGATGCGGTCCAGGCGCTCGGTAAGCTTTCTCACTTTTTTAAGGTACTCCCGGGCATCCTCCCTGTCTCCGGCCTGGGGAGTGAAACGGACATAGGAGAAATGCTCCAGGCAATCGGCCACCTGTTTCAGAGTTGACTCATCCAGCTTGTATTCGGTCAGCAGGTCGATGATCCTCCCGGAGACCATACCGGTGGTTTCGAGATTGAGTTTGTCACCGATAAAATGTATCAGCGCCCGGTCCAGCTCGGCGTAGCACTGGGTCACTCTTCCTGCGGACAGTTCTCTCGAGGCCTTTTTCAGCAGACGTCCCAACTTTTTGCCGGACCCCCTGAGCCGGGCATATCCGGTATCGCTCATCATTCTTCCCCGGTGACGGCGATAGAGGAAAGCCGCGCCCAGACAGATCACCGGTACCAGGTGCAGCAGCCAGAACAATCGATATTCGAACAGGGACGCCGGGGACGGCCTCAGGGCCGACGGACTCTCCTTGATGTAGCGGATATCCTCACCCAGGTCAAGCACCTCACCGGCCAGGAAGCGGTACGGCCCGGCTTCCTCTTCCTTTTTCCCGGGCAGCACGGTGAACGATATATCAGCACAGCTAAGCGTTACGTATTTTTCCGCCTCAGGGTCGAAATAGGCAAACGGGATGCCCGGCCATTTGATTTTGCCGGCTTTACGCGGAA
Source organism: uncultured Gemmatimonadales bacterium (assembly GCA_964609635.1). Lineage (GTDB taxonomy): Bacteria > Gemmatimonadota > Glassbacteria > GWA2-58-10 > GWA2-58-10 > JAFGTO01. Next base: position 1,287 of record CAZSTM010000393.1, on the reverse strand, counting down.
CGATCACATAGCTGAAAACCTTCCGGCCGCCGATTCCGCTGTCCGTGCGTTGGATTTTCTCTTCGCTCTTTGATCCGTAGATGTCGCAGTCATCCATCTCCGGCCACTCCGGCTCGGCTATGGTCTTGAGATTGCCGGTACCCGAGACTACCACTTCCAGGGTAACGGCCTCGCCCTGTTTGACCTCTTTCTTATCCAGGCGGGAGCTTATGGTGAATTTTCCCACCGCGCCGCTGAAGATTTTCGGTTTGCCGGCGGCCGGCAGGGGTTTGACTTTTATTTTCAGTTCAGGGGTCTGGAGATTATAGCTGCGGCCGCGGCTGAAAAAATCCCATGGGTTGCTGGTGGAAACCACAAGTCCGGCCGGCGAGATAGTTGCCTCGCCTCTGATGGTCGGGAAAATGGCGTAACGCAGTTCCTGGACCGAATATACCATGCCGTTTACGCTGCGCCGGAACCGGCGGGCGGTCTGATCGATTTCCTCGACCCAGAAACCATTGAAGGTGGCCGGGGTGTAGTTTGGGTTTTCGGACAGGTTCAGGCGGTTGTAAAAACCGAAAGTGTAAATCAACTGCTCGCCCTGGTAGACCTCGGGTTTGTCAATCGTTCCCCTGATAAAGACATTCCCATCCGGAGTGGAGGCGGCTTGGTCCGGAGGAGAAACCTCAGGTTGCGGCGCCGGCGTGGCTCCCGGGACAGGAGGCTTCACAGGCTGCGGTGCCTGTCTGCCCGCTGCTCCTGGACCGGGGGCGGCTGCGGTCACGGTAACAGTCACCGTGGCCGAGCGATAAATCTTCCCCTTTATTTCGACCACCGCCGGACCGATGGCATAGTTGCCCTCTCTGGAAGGCAGCAGGGTATAGTCATTCGATTTGCTGGCGCTGACCCTGCCGTTCACGATGGAGAACTGGCTGGACTGGCTGGAACTCACAATGGTAAAACCCTCGAGGTTCTCGATACGCGGCTCGGGCACGCTGCGCATCGTACCCGAAACTTTCACTGTCATTTTCAGCCGGTCGTTCACCGAGATCAGGGTGCGGTCCAGGCTGAGCTCCACCTCGATATCCTGCGCCCGGGCAACCGACTGTGCCAACATCAGCGCCAGGCTTATGCAGATCAAGCGGTATTTCATGGATGGAAATCCCCTCGAATTTACCAGTCGGGTCCTCTCCGGTTGGCTGGAACTTTATTTTCCTTTTTTTTCTTCTGCTCGTTCTTTTCCATCTGCACCAGGGCCTCGAGGATGCGCTCTGCTTCCTCCTTGCTCATCTGACCGGGTTTGAGCTC
>CAZSTM010000392.1:0-4484 GCA_964609635.1 uncultured Gemmatimonadales bacterium | reverse complement strand
CATGGCGATTCCGATGCGCTGTTTCATCCCTCCGGAGAAAGACTTGATCTTCCGGTCCCGGTTTTCGGTAAGGTGCACCGATTCGAGGGCATAGTTGACTATACGCTCCCGTTCCTGTTTGTCATAGATGTTTTTCAGAATGGCGATATAATCCAGAAATTCGTCTGCCGTCATGTTTTCATAGGTTCCGAACTCCTGCGGAAGGTAGCCGATGAGTCCCTGGAGTTCCTCACGTTTCTGATGAAAGTTGATGCCGTTGATTTTGACATTACCGAGGCTCCGGTCGAGGACACCGCAGATCAAGCGCATTATGGTGGTTTTCCCGGCGCCGTTGGGACCGAGCAGGCCGAACATGCCGCTGGTGATTTCCAGTGAAACGCCGTCCAGGGCCTTGAAGGGATTTTTCCTTTTTCCGAGGAACGGGATTACCCGAATGAACCGGAAGAAGTGACGTCGCAGGCCGGCAAACCGTCCGGTCAGCCTCATGATGTTGATCTTCTCGCGGTGCAGGTATTCGGAAGCGGTGAAGATAACCAGGGCCGCATACCAGACCAGGGCGATGAATACCAGAAGGCCGATCCTGAACTGATGCAAATAGAATAGACCGATGCTGAAAAGCGGAAATCCCCAGACAAACATCCTGGTGAACCGGCTTCCCAGCTTTCGGTAATGCGATTTTCCGGTACGGTCGCTTAGCTGCCGCAGGTATTGCACCACGGGTTTGCCCATGAGCAGCGCATAGAAATAAACCAGGTGCGAAAGGATAAACAGCCACCCGGGACTCTGGATATAGAAATAGACAAAATAGATGATGAACCCAAGGAGCGGAATCTGCCAGGCGAACCGGTCGAAATCCCGCCAGGAAGCGTAGGTTTTTACATCGCCTGTTCTGCTCCTCATCCTCTCGCCTTTTTTCCACTCCCGGACAAACCTGCTGTAAGAGTCGTATATTTTGACCAGTCGCCTGATAGAGATGGTGAGCTCCTGTTCCCGGCCGATATAGTCGGAGCGTGCCTGCTTGAGACTGGTCATGATAAACCAGGTCAGGCTCGGAACGGCCGCCGCTGCAAGAAACAGATAGGCGATTCTCCAGAGCAGACTGTCCACATTGATATAGATGAGCGTGCAGCAGAGGGCGAGGCCGGCGAGTTGAGCAAGCTTGATCTTCCGGTCGATACCGCGCAGCCAGGCAAGCGCGTTTTCCAGGCCTGAATACACCGTGGGAATAAACACCAGGGTAAACAGCGTGCCCAGGGCCAGCCCGCCGATAACCGTGATCGCAAAGGGTGCGCCTATGCGGACGACATATTCCGCCTTTCCCATGGCCAGCGGCATCATGGCCACGATAGTGGTGATCGCGGTGATCAGGATGGGACGGATCCGGGCCTGCCCCGCCTCCATCAGCGCACGCGAGCGCCTGTAGCCGCGCCGGCGGAGAATGCGGGTGTAATCGATGAGAATGATGCCGTTATTGACCACCACCCCGATGAGTATCACGAATCCGGTCAGGGAATTGAGGTTCAGAAGCGAATTCTCTGTCATAATCAGCGCCCATAAAGAGCCGACTGCGGCCAGCGGGATGGTGAACATGATCACCAACGGGGCGGAGAGCGACTCGAATACCGAGGCCAGGATCATGTAAATAAGGATAAACGCCGTGGCGATCAGAAAATAGAACTCATTTAAATCGGTTTCATCGTGGATAACCTCGACTGCCACGCCCGAGGGGATGCTGAGCACGGCGATCAGCTGATCGACTTCATCCCGTGAAACATCGAGCAGGGCCCGTGAATCAGTGACCTCCGAATCGAAGCTGTAAGACACCTCGATCTGCTTTTCCCGGTTCAGGCGATTGATGCTCGACATTCCGGAGGAATAGATTATGCGGCTCAATTGCTCCAGTTCGAAAGTTGCGGCCACTTGATTGGGAATACGAAGTGTGCGCAGGTCATCGAAAGTCTTGTCCTCTTCGAGGGTACTGTTTCTGATGATGATATCATATTCATCCGTACCCTGTTTGTATTTTATGCCCGAGGTGACTTCACTCTGGAAAGAGGCAAGCTCGGCGGAGACCGCGCTGACAGGGATGTCGTTATAGCTCAGCAGTTGGTTGTCGAACAACAGGTGGATTTCCGGCCGGTTGCCGGAGACATTCCTCTCGACCCGGTCAATCGAGGTCAGCTCGTTCAGGTAAAATTCGATGTCGTCCGCCACTTTTTTCAGCAGCTCGAAATCATTGCCCTTGATGACAACTCTTTCGCTCTGGGAGCCGATGCCGAACATCCTGGTAAAAGAGGTGACCGGATTGCGCCCCATTCCCCCACCGTAGCGCCTGCTCGAGCGGGGTTCGGACATGCTCACCTCGGCGGACCTGATCTGTTCGCTCCTCTGCTGGACCAGGTTCTTGATCTCCGGGATCGTCCGGTTGTCTATCTTTTGGTAACCCTCCTTGAGAACCACGGTCAGGTTTGCCTCTTCCTCATAAATCGTGGCAATGATATCCTGGATCTCTTCGATATCGTTAATCCTGCTTTCGAGATCGCCGACAATGTTATCGGTGTGCTCGAGGGTCGAGCCCCGGGGCATGGTGACATACAGGTTAAATTCCCTGAGTTCGACTTCCCGGGGCACATCGAGACTCAGAGCTAAACAGGCCGCCAGGCTGATAAAAAAAACCACTACGATGCTCAGGATGGTGCGGGGAGGGAAGCGAATAGCCGTTTTCAGCAGTAAAGTGTAGATCTGCAGCAGGCGGTTTTTTTGCGACACCCTGCCGAAAGAGAAAGTTTGACGGTCTGCAGTTCCCAGCAAGCCATGTATTATCATGGGGATAAGCAGCAGGGCGGCAACCAGCGATACCAGCAGGGTGGAGACGATGGAAATGCCGATATTCCGGCCGAGTATCCTGATAAAGAAATTGGAAGAAAAGACAAACGGAACAAACACCGCTACCGTAGTAAAAGTCGCCGCGAAGATGGAACGCCAGACTTCCTGGGTTCCGAATACCACCGCGGTGGTTCTGTCTTTTCCGCGCGAGATGTGCCGGTAGATGTTTTCGAGCACCACAATGCTGTTGTCCACCAGCATGCCCACCGCCAGAGCCATTCCCACCAGTGTAAGACTGTTGATTGTCAGGCCGAAAGCGTAAAAAAGGTTGAATGCGATCAGGATAGAGACCGGAATCGTCAGCAGCACGGTCACCACCAGCCGTACGTTCCTGATAAAAAACCAGAGGATAACCACCGCCAGCAAGCCACCCAGCAATGCCAGCTGCTTGATGAGGCTGATGTTTCTTTCCATTTCCTCGGCGGAATCACTTTGGATGACTATTTCGACATCTTGTGGTGCGAGTTCCTCGTTCAGGCGGGCCACCACCTTACGTGCGGTATGCGAGAGAGTTATCAGATTTACATTGGCATCCCTGACCAGTTGTACGGTTACAGCGTCTTTGCCGTTGACACGGCTCAGGGAGGTCTCTTCCTTCAGGCCGAAAACCACGGTGGCGATGTCTTTCAGAAGTACCGGGCCGTCCGGGTCTACCGTGATATTCTCCAGCTCACGCACATCGGTATAGTCGGCCCTCAGGTTGACATAGTAATGCCTCTGTTTTTCATAGGCGTGCCCCACAAAAGTTTTCTGCCTGTTGTTCTGGGCGATGAGAGAGCGGATTTTCCCGGGTGTGATCCTGTAGGCGCGGGCCGCTTCATCATCGAGGATGATCTCCAGCGATTTCGCGCGCCCGCCTGTAATCTCGACATGGCTGACCCCCTCGATATTCTCCAGCTCCCTGAGAATGGATTTGTCGATAATCGCCCGTACCCGCTCAAGTCCTCCGCTCCCGCGCACCTGCAGCCGCATGAAAGTGTTCGACAGCCTTTCGGTGTCGATCTTGACCGCGTGCACGGTGAATTCTTCGGGAATGGTGTGTGCGATTTCCTTGATCCGTTCGTGGAGCTTCAGGTAGGTGTAATCTAGGTTGACACCCTGGTTGAAAAAAATCCAGATCGTCCCGCGCCGCCCCTCGGCGCTGGATTCAATCGAGCTGATCCCTTCCAGCGCCCCGATTGCGCCCTCCACCGGGATGATCGCCTGTTTTTCCATGTACTGGGGATTCACTTCCCGCTGGCTGGTTACCATGACAATCAGGAAGGGGAACTCCACATCAGGCATCAATTCAACCGGTAACTGCCTGTAGGACATCACTCCGAGCAGGCTCAATCCGACAAACAGCATGCTGATGAATGTCTTGCGGTTTATGGCGAAGCGAATGGGGTTCATCTGTCTCAGGTCTATTTGATCGAGTAAAGAGCGCGGCAAGCCCCGCCCGGGTCGTGCCTCGATTTCAAGTATTCAGCCGCCGCTCAACTATTTGGAGAAAAGCAGCTCGCCGAACCGGTCAACGACCGCATACACGCAGGGTATTACCACGAGTGTCAGCAGAGTGGAAGTTATCAGCCCGCCGATAACCGCCAGCGCCATGGGTG
>CAZSTM010000391.1:0-4504 GCA_964609635.1 uncultured Gemmatimonadales bacterium | reverse complement strand
AGTAGGACAGGGCTATCAGGTACTGGATCTCCACATCTTCGGGCCGCTGTTGGAGCATTATCTGATAGTTCTCGATAGCCCTGATGAACATCCCTTTCTGCCGATAAACATTACCCAGACCCATCCTGGCATTAATGTTGTTGTAATCCAGCTCAATCGCTTTCCAGTACTCCTCCTCGGCTTCGTCCCAGAGATTCATGTTCATGTACTGATCGCCCCGCACTACAAAGAGGCTCGCTTGATAGAGCTCTTCCACGCTCTGTGCCGGAGAGAATCCGGGGAAAGCCATGAGTAAAACAGAGAAAAGCAAGCAGCGGCTCAAGCGATTCGACTTCAAGCGATCACCCCCCTTCCCGGCTCAAGTTGATCAGTCGATTTATTTTAGACAATAATTTCTCTTCGTAGTCTTCCGCTTCCGGGTCGAGCGGGTCCCCGAGGGCGCTAACGGCATCGACAATGGCAGTGGCCGAATCGTAATCTTCAAGTTTAAAATAGGCCTCGGCCAGAACCGCATTTAAATCCTGGGCATCTATAGATCTTTTATATTCGAAAACAAAGTTTTCATCCAGCTCCAGCGCGTCCAAGGCGTTATCCCGCACCTTTTCATAATTCGGCGGTTCCAGATCGCGGTAACAAAAGCTCAGGCCGCTCAGGATGTAGATAAGCGGGACCGGGCTATCCGGGTCCCTGCCCAAGGCGGTCTGGTAATAGTTGACCGCTTTGGACAGCGAGTCCTGCAGAGCGAGGCTCCAGGCCAATCCGATCAGGGCTTCGGGCTGCGAGTTATCGACGTCGTTGACCATGGCCTTGCGGAAACTGGAAGCTGCCAAAGCGTAGTTGTCCTGCTCGAAAAAACTCCAACCCCGGCTGACCTCCTGGAAATAACCCGGCAGGGGATTGTACTCCGGGGCCGAGGGAGTACTGCAGGAGACCAGAACCGTAACAAGTCCGAGCAGGCATAATAATTTAACTTTCATTTCGATTGCTCCGCTGCTTATGATATTGTTGAAATAAGCCTTTCCGGCTTTTTTCAATGATGTTTTTTCCGAAGCTGCCAAGAGTTCCATCCACTAACGGATCAGTACCATCTTACGGGTGATTACCTTATCTTCGCTTTCCAGGCGGTAGAAATAAACTCCGCTCGGCAGATCACGCCCCCTGTGGTCGTGGCCGTCCCACTCCACGGCATAGGTACCCGGAACCTGTCGGTCATCCACCAGGACACGCACCAGAGCACCGCGCAGGTTATACACTTTCACTCTGACCCAGGGCATCTCCTCCCGTTCGGGCACGGTATAGGAGATACGAGTCGAGGGATTGAACGGATTGGGACTGTTCTGGGCCAGGGCAAATCCGCGCGGCAACTGCATGCCGGAGATTTCATCCGCCGCACGCAGGGCGTATGTGCCCAGCCTGTCGGTGACTGCGTTGTAGACCCCGCTACGGCTGTCATAAGTGGTCGGTAGAGGTTCCCAGACCCCGTTTCCCAGAATGCAGATCGTGGGAAAGCTGCCGTGGCCTAAGTTATTAGCGTCTCTGATCGAGACCACCGCGCTTGTTTTAAGACGTGTATCGAAAGATGTAAAACTGTAGCAATCCCCTTCCAGAATAACGGCCAGGTCCTGGTAATCCAGGCCCGTGGCCGTGCCGATTTCTCCCAACCGGGTTTTGATCTCTTCGCTGCTTACCGGCTGGTGACTTTGAGCGAACAGTACTTGTTGTCCGGCCCCCTCGCCGGTGCTTAGTGTCAGCCAGGCCATACCGTCCGCAGCCGCCAGAATGCTCGCTCCGCCCGTAGCGGACGAAAGGGTAACTGTATGCTCCTGGGTATTGCCACGCAGATTCGTTCCTAGAACGTTGAGCAGGAATCCCGTGCGTGTCTGATAACGCCCGCTCCAGATATTGGTACCGGGCTGACGGGTCACGGAGACCGAATCCAGGTTGATAGTCACAATGGGGTCGCTGTTCAAGGCTACGCTGGAGATGATATAGATGGTCAAGAAGCTGTAAAAAACCGGATTACGGTTGACTAAAACCAGAAATTCGAAATCGCCGCCCTCCCATGATTCCAGCACCATCAAGCTGTGTACCTGGTTGCACGACACAGGGATGCCTAGACTGTTTTCCGCGGTTACTTTCCACCAGTAGCGCGTCCCATCGGTCAACCCATCGATGATGACCGTGGTATCGGCGAGCAGGCGCTGATCGACCTGGTTTCCGGGTGTGAACAGGCTGTCCAGCGACAGGGTGAAAGTGTAACTGACCGCGTCGGTGGTATCCGGCGAATGACTGGCCTGCCAGACAAAGGTTTGCTCGAAAGTGCTGGTGGTATCCACGGCGGCGGGTGAAAGCAAGTTGAATTTGGACGGCAGGCCTTCGATGGCCGAGGACAGGCTGCGGCTGAAAATCAGGGTGTTCCTGCGGAGTTCCTCGGAGATGTACAGGTCCGGAAAATTGTCCTGGTTCAGGTCGCCGACCGCAACCGCCATGGAATAACTTTCCCAATCAGGTATTATACTTTCGGAAGGAGCGCTGAAATGCCCCAACCCGTCGTTGATCAACAGCCGGTTGACCTGGCCGTAATTGACATAGTAGAGGTCCAGGTATCCATCGGCGTTGGCATCGAAAAACTTTACGGCCCGGGTATCATCGCTCTCCAAGGGAAGTCGTACGGAGGTTTCGTCGGTGAATTCTCCCAGTCCGTTGTTTAGATAAAACTCGTTCTGCTGGGTTTCGGTCTGGGCGATTATCAGGTCCAGGTCGCCGTCGCCGTCCACATCCCCCAGGTCCGCGCCTGTAGCGGTGGATGCCGAGCCTTGGGCCACGTTTTTATTCTGGAAGATTCCGCTGCCGTTATTGACCAGCATCACGTGGTTCTGGGCGCGGTTGATGACTATGATATCGGGGTCCTTGTCCCCGTCAAGATCACCGGCCACGGCCCAGACACTCTGATCGAGGGATTCGGAGGTTAAACCGGACTGGTTGCTGAAGTCGCGGAAGACACCGAGGCTGTCGTTGAGCAGCAGTCGGTTTCGTTCGCCGCCGAATGCATTGTTGGTGATAAACAGATCGATATCCCCGTCACCGTCGAAATCATCGGCCAGCACACAAGTCGAGGCCCAGGCATCCTCCGGCATGCGTGTCGCTCCGCCGGTAGTGAAGGTCCTGCTGGTGACATCCTCGAAACTGCCGTTGCCGATATTGAGATAAAGCCGGTTCTGCTGGCCCTCGTTGGTGAAAATAATATCGAGATCGTCATCGGCATCTATGTCGGCCACGGCCACATGAGTGGTTTTCTCGGACAACTGGCTCGGAAAAGCCGACTGGGTGACATCGGACAGGCGGCCGAGCGTCTTATTGTAAAAATAGAGCCTGTTGGACTCTCCATAGTTGGCGGTAATCACGTCCAAGTAGCCGTCCCCGTTGACATCCGCCATGACCGAATGCCAGGTTTTACGGACATCGGTGGTACCGAGCTCGTCCGTGGTGTCGGCGAAACTCGGAGTTGCCGTGGGATCGAGAGCCAAAACCTGGTAGGAGTAAAGGTCGCGGATCGGGGCCCGGCTGCGATCCCGGTCGGTCCGTCCCAGGGAGTCCACCGCCTGGATAAAGTACTCGATGGAGGTACCTTTTGGATGGGCCGGCAGATACCCCTGGTAGTGAGCGCCGAAATTGCTCATGGGGATATCGAAAAAGTTCGTACCCTGGGAAAGGTCCCGCCACTTGATCACCGCAGAGCGGATACCTACGATAGAGGTGATCCAGGTGTCGATGCGCACCTCGATCTCGGGATTGGTCATACTACACGCATCCGTGGTCAAGTTAATCCCCATCCGGGCTTCGACCTGCGCGCCCTCGCGGATAATCTCGAAAATAATCGGCAAGGCGAACGGGTCGGTCAGTATACCCGGCGGATAACTCGCTGCGTTGCCGGAGGAATCCTGGGCGATGACGCAGTATTTGATCACGGTATTGTAGGCCTGGCCCGGAATCGAGATGTAATAAAGGCCCGAATCGGGATCGCCGGGCGAGGCGCCGGACACCGGTTCCATCAGCAGGGTATCGGTGAAATTAGTACCGCTTACAGTGGTATAAAGCAGCTTGACTTTGAAAGTGAAGTTGTCGACTACTTTCGAGGTAATCCCATACGGACCCACATTGTCATCGGTATTTTCCAGAACTGTGGTGGAAAGAAAAAAAGGCGCTATGCTGTCCTGCGACAAATCCGTCAGAGAGGCGACAAAATCGACCCGGCCGACCGTATCTATTTCGGCGGTACCCGAGCTGTCCGCGGTAAGATTGTAAACGTGGATGTCTTTCACCTCCGCCACCTGGGAGCGAACCAGCCCCACAGCGGTGCCGAATCCGTCTGTCAGGGCGAACGGTCCTTCCACCGAAGTTCCCCCGCCCGAGGGGCGGATTTCCAACTCGACATTGGGCACCGGGTTACCCTCGTCATCGAGGATGGTCACGGTGACCACCGAAGCGGCCCGCCCGTCGGCCA
>CAZSTM010000390.1:0-4506 GCA_964609635.1 uncultured Gemmatimonadales bacterium | reverse complement strand
ATTTATTCGACCGAGAATGGCTCTACGGCTACTCTGCCGGAGATTATCCGGACAACGCCGAGCGCTTCATTTTCTTTTCCCGAGCGGCGGTGGATTTAGCCTCCCGGCTGCGGCCCAAACCACAGGTCATTCATTCTCACGACTGGCAAACCGGCCTGGTTACGGTTTACCTGGCCGCTCTGTTCAAGGAGGACCCCCGCCTGTCGGAGGCGGCCTCGATATTTACCATCCACAATATCGGCTACCAGGGCTCCTTTCTGCAAATGGATATGCAGCTGACCGGCCTGGACGGGTCTTTTTTCACCGCGGAGGGCCTGGAATTCTATGACCATCTGAACCTGCTCAAGGGCGGGATCGTTTACTCCGATGCGGTTACCACGGTGAGCGCCAAGCACGCCGAGGAAATACAGACCGAACAGTACGGCTGCGGCCTGCAGGATGTGCTGCGCCGCTACCGGGACAAGCTCCACGGCATCCTCAACGGTGCGGACTACCAGGCCTGGAACCCGGCCACCGACCGGTTTCTGCCCTCCAATTACAGCCCGGCGGACACCTCCGGCAAGGCGCGCTGTAAAAAGGCGCTGCAAGAAGAAATGGACCTTCCCCTCAGGCCGGGAGTCCCGGTGATCGGGATGGTCGCCAGGCTGGCGGAGCAAAAAGGGATAGATATTCTGGCCGGGTCGATTGCACGACTGATGAAACTGGATTTGCAGATAGTCATCCTGGGCCAGGGCGATAAGCCCTACGAGGAGTTGATCCAGGGGCTTGCCCGACGATTCCCGGATCGAATTGCCTGCAGGATCGCATTCGATAAGCGCCTGAGCCACCTGGTGCAGGCCGGCAGCGACTTTTTTCTGGTACCCAGCCGCTACGAACCATGTGGCTTGGGACAGATTTACAGCCTCAAGTACGGCACCATTCCGATAGTCCGGGCCACCGGAGGACTGGATGACTCTGTTATCGATGTACAGACCGATCCCGGGCGCGGCAACGGGTTCAAATTCGAGGAGTACTCTCCCCAGGCCCTGGCAAAAGCGGTCACTGAAGCGTTGGATTTCTACTTCCACCGGCCCGGGCAATGGCAGCGGATGATAACCAACGCTTTTGCCGCCGATTTCAGCTGGAGCCGTTCCGCCAGGCGTTATCTGGAACTTTACCGTAAGACCTGGGAAAAGAAATTCGGCAGGCAACTGTCTGTCAACTAGTACAATGACAAGTTTGATTTGAAGGGAAGAATTTTTAACCAATCTATTCATGTTCTACAGGCTATGAGGAAAAAGGCTGTAGGCTGCAGGCTATAGGGCAACCCTGCCCAAGCCCCATGTTTTCTTACGCACCGGCGGTAGTGTGCTTAGGACCTACAGCCCACAGCCTATAGCCTATAGTCTGTTTTTTCAGATTCGCAAAATCTTAGTCATTTCATCTGCGCAAGTTACCATGCATTTCTAACTTGACAGAGAACTAGAGCGCACAAGCCGTCTGGCCCGGCCGTGAAGCCTGCAAAGGATAATTGAGGCAATGCAAAAGCTTACCGAGGAACGGGTCGCATCAATTAAAGCGGAAAAACATCGCCTGCGAACCATGCTCCTGGCCCTCCGTCAGGCCGAAAGCAGAAGCAGACTGGAAACTTTAAGCGAAACAATTCGCCGGCGCCTCGAGGAACATCCCCTCTGGCGGAATTCCCGCTTTCCATTCATCTTTATCGGCAGCAAACCCGGTGAGGTGCTTACTCACCGGCTGATCGAAAACGCCCTGGCGGCGGCCAAGAAGGTTTGTGTCCCGGTTTTAGAGACAGGCTCAACCGACCTGAAAGCGGTGGAAATTGAAAGCCTCGACAACCTCACTCCCGGCCCGTTCGGCATCCTGCAGCCGCCCACCGCCGGAAGCTTTGTAGACCCAAAACAATGGGACTTATCGGTGGTTCCCGGTATCGTTTTCGACAGAGACGGCCACCGCCTGGGATTCGGTAAAGGCTACTACGACCGTCTGCTGGCCGAGACCCGGGCTCCCGCGCTGGCGCCCGCTTATGGGTTCCAGGTGATCGAGACCTTTCCCACCTTGCCCCACGATATCGATATGGACCTGATCGTTACCGAAAACGAAACCATCGAAACCGGCGCCCAAAAACGCGATTAACCTTTACAATTCCAGCCTTTTCCATTATCTTAAAATCTCCGCTCATCCTCGAATCACCCAACGGCGTTCGCTTCGATGGGCCCTTATTCTTACTGACATAGATATTTTTAAGCAAAAGACCGGAAAGAAGCAAAGCCCGGCCCGACCGCCCGGGAACTTACTCCGGCGGAGCCGGTTGTTCTGCAAACCAGGAAGGGGGTAAATATCATGTCCCTGGAAGATAAGCTGCTCGAAGACCTGAAAGAGGCGATGAAAAGCCGCGATGAGCTGGCCACCCGGGTCCTCAGAATGCTGAAAAGCCAGCTCATGCTGGAGAAAACCAGGAAAGGCGGTTCCAGGGAGCTGTCCGATGAACTGGTGACCGATATCCTCGCCGGGTATGCCAAGAAACTGGCCGATGCGGTAGAGCAGTTCAAGAAAGGCGGCCGCGAAGACCTGGTGGAAAGCCACTCGGCCGAAATCGAAATAGTCCGGCGCTACCTGCCCGAACCGGCCGGCGAAGAGGAAATAAAAAAAGTTATCGAGGAAGTTGTTGTCTCCACCGGTGCTTGTTCACCGGCCGAGATGGGCAAGGTGATGGGTCCGGTGATGGCGCAGCTCAAGGGCCGCTGCGAGGGTAGCCTGGTCAGCCGTCTGGTGCGCGGGAGGCTGCAGCAAGAGTGAGACAGACAGGGAATCCGATTCAACTGAAACGGTTTAAAATTTAATGAAGGTATTTTAAGGAGAAAGGCTTGAGATTATTTAAGAAAGTCAAGGGGTTATTCGATAACAGGAGCAAATCTCCGGCCGGGCCCGAGGTGAGTCAACCCGGGAGCGAGGCCGGAACACACGCTAGCCAGCTTCGGCCGGAAGGCAAGGCCTCAGCAGGGAAATCCGGCAGGCGACCCTCCAGGTACGGCAGGATAAAGTCCGGCGACCGTCGGCAGCCCGAAAGACAGGCGCGCGACAGCGGCAGGAAGAGTGCCGATCATCCCGATTCGCGCCGCGCAAAGCCGGGCGATTCTTCAAAAGATGAATACGCCACCCACGCCGGACGCTCGAAATTCAGGTCCCGACGCCATAAACCCCGGCGCCGCGGCGGAAGGAAAGAGCTGGGCGGGGTAGCCCAACGGATGGATTTTCCCGAGCTGCTCAAAGTCGACACAGCCGGCAGCGAGTTCCAGGAAAACGAATTCCGGCCGCTGGGACTATCGGACAGGCTGGTGCTGACCCTGGCCGCCAACCGTTTCCGCACGCCCACCGACATCCAGAAAGCGGTAATCCCGGCCGCCTTGCGCGGCGCGGATATCATGGGACAGGCCCAGACCGGCACCGGCAAAACCATCGCTTTTCTGATGCCGATCTTCGAAAAGCTTGAAAGGTCGGACCCGCCCCGGATCCAGGCTCTGGTAGTGGTACCCACCCGCGAATTATGCCGTCAGGTGAGCTGGGAGGCACGCCGGTTCGGCAGAACTCTGGATACCAAGGTCCTAAGCCTGTACGGCGGCACCTCGGTAACTGGGGAGATCCGGGTTCTGGAAGAGGGAGCCCATATTGTGGTAGGGACCCCCGGCCGGCTGCTGGATCACATTTACAATAAAAATCTCGACCTGACCGCTCTCAAGACCCTGGTGCTGGATGAGGCCGACCGCATGTTCGACATCGGTTTCCGACAGGACATTATCAAGATCATCAAGGCTTGTCCCGCCAAGCGCCAGATCATGCTGCTGTCGGCCACCCTGGACGGTGAAGTCAAGGAGCTCAGCCGCAAATACATGCATGAGCCGGTGCCTCTGTATGTGAGCAGGGATGAAATATCGGTCGAGTCGATCTGGCAGCGTTTCATCGGGGTGAACCGTCATGAAAAATTGAACCTGCTGGTGCGGCTGCTGGAGGACCAGAAACCCACCCAGTCGTTAATTTTCACCAATACCAAGCGGATGAGCGATGCGGTGGCGCTGCATCTGGGTGAAAAGGGGTTCAAGACCCGCTGCATACACAGCGACCTGAACCAGAACAAACGCGAACGCATTATGGATGCTTTCCGCACCGGCGGGATCGAGCACCTGGTGGCCACCGATGTGGCCGCCCGCGGCCTGGATATCAACGGGATCAGCCACGTGATCAACTACGACATCCCGGATAATCCCGATGACTACTTGCACCGGGTGGGCCGTACCGGCAGAATGGGTGCCGCCGGAAAGGCCTTTACCTTTGTAACCTCGCGGGAGGGTAAGCAGCTTTCGGAGGTCGAAAAGCTTATCAACAAGCAGCTCGAGGAGTGGGAACAAGCTTGAGGATTGAGCTGGGGGCACGGCCCCAGCTCCACTCGCGCGCGTTCACTCACGAGCCCTGCCCAGTGCCCCTACACCAGGCGGGGACAGGTGAACC
>CAZSTM010000389.1:0-4539 GCA_964609635.1 uncultured Gemmatimonadales bacterium | reverse complement strand
ACCTGCCTGGCCGCACCTATAACTGCATAGGTTCTCTTATCTCTTTTTTTTGTGTCATCTGCGTAATCTGTGGATTAAAAATAAGTTACTCTCAGATACCGAAAACCCAGGCCGGCACTTCCATCCTCGCACCCTTGGTGGGATCGACAATCTGATTGATCCTTAAGTCCCCCACCAGGTTGACCAGCGCATAGGCGCTTTCCCTGTCCCTGCCGGTGATTTTAACCACCAGGTCGATCATATCCTCCGTGGCCTCCCAGGCCGCCTCGTTCAGGTCTTTTTTCGCCCCCAGAGTGGCCACGAACTCGCGCCGCAGGATCACCGGCCGCCCGGACAGAGGCTGAGAAAGCTTGCGGAAGCGCACCAGGGTTTCGGTGTCGCACTCGATTCCCTGCCCCCTCACCTCGCCGTCCCCCTGCAGTGCATGGGCATCGCCCATTCCCACCAGGCCGCCCTCGACCTGGGTGGTAAAGACCAGGGTGCTGCCGGCGCGAACCTCCTTACAATCCATATTACCGCCGGTTTCGCCGGGGGCCTTGGTGTCCATCTCGCCCTGGGCCGGGACTATCCCGATCCCGCCCAGCATCGGTGAGAGGGGCAGCCGCAGGCTTTCATCGAAAATCGCGTAACCGTCCGCCAGCTCGAAAATCCTTCCTCCGGCGTAGCCCCAGTCGCTCACCCGGATCTCCAGCAGATCGATCGCCAGGCCGTCCCCGGCCTCGATACCCTCCACATATATCGGCCCGGTCATGGGATTGACCTTGTCCGAGGATTTCCCCTTGCGGAAAGTGCCGTCCCGGGTGACCCTGCCGGGCAGGCCGTGCTGTGTCTCTACCAGAACCACCTCTCCTTGTTTTACCCGGTAGTTTGGCTCGATCCCTGCGCGGAAGATGGTGAAGTTTTTATCACTGGACAGGCGCCTGAGACCCCGGGAAAGGCTTTCGGGAACAATCAGGTTTGAACCGAGGGGTAACAGCCCGCTTTTTTTCACCGCCTCGGCCGCCAGGGCCCTGCCCGCCGGGTTAATCGCCGCGGCCGAGGCGGCCCCTAAAGCGAAACTGCCGAGAAAAGATTTGCGATCCATGGTGACCTACCTCCAGAATGAAGGATTTATTGCTCACAGGTTCACCCACTCGCGCGGTGGGGCGGTTCGCCACCCGCCCCCAGGCTTATTTTTTACGGCTTGCAAGCCTCAAATTTGCGGCAGCGGATCGATAACATCGCCGCGCAGCTCCAAGCGGGGACCGAGCCTCTCCGGTTCCAGATCCACCGACTTTTCGAGCAGACGGCGGGCCTGACGGTAGTCCTCTTTCTTTTTCATGACCAGGGCCAGCAGGTAGTGGGCCTCGGCACGGTGGTTGCGGTGTTTGTCCTCAAGCTCGCCGGCAGCAAAGTTTTCCATGGATTTCAGGATGCGCCCGGCCTCCTGGGATTTTCCCAGTTTTTCCAGGGAGAGAGCCAGGTAAAAGTTTTCACTGTTGTAGCTGTCGCGGTCGCCGGAGAGGTATTGCCAGCCCGAAGCGCTTTTCTCGAAAGCGGCTCTGGCCTCTTCGGTCCGGCCCAGTTTCTCGTAGGCCATCCCTAGGTAATAATGCAGCCGGGGAGCGGTCTGGTACTGAAAGTCATCGGCACCCAGAGAGCTGGGCGGATACATGGCCATTTCCAGCTGGCGCAGCGCCTCCTTGTAGTTGCCTGCATGGTAGGCTTTGGCTCCCATGCCGTAACGCATGAACCGGTACTTGTCCCGCAGGCCGTAGTGGCGGTGGCGCTGGGCAAACTCATGGGTGGAGATCAGGCTGTCCACCCTGGGGTAATCTCCCCTGACCAGGCTGATGGTAATCAGCCCCTCGATCAGGTTGTCATCTCCGGGAGATCGTTCCAGGGCATGTTTGAGAAGAGCCGCCTGCTCATCGAATCTCCCCGTACGCGAGTACATCCGGCTCAGGTCGGAGAAAGTGCTGATGTGGTCAGGGTTGATTTTGATAGCCGCCTCCAGGTGCTCGGCCGCCCGGTCGATCCCGTAACCCTGCTCGGCGTAAGCCATGCCCAGCGCCCGGCGCAGGCTGAATTTATCGGGGGAGGCCTCGACCCCGGCTTCCCAGTGGTGAATGGCTTCCCCGGTTCTTCCGAGATTGTAGAGCAGGCAGCCGAGATGAAAGCGCGCCAAATCATCGGAGGGGTCGTGGACAATCGCTTCGGCCAGCGGAAGAATGCTCTCGGTCCGGAAGGGGAAGCGGTCGAGGTTGCCGCCGGCGTTACGTGCCTTCCGGTAATAGCTTTCGGCTTCCTCCGGCTTGGCGGCGGCCCTCAGGCAATGGGCCATGGTGTAGTAAAAAATCGGCGGCGTGCCGTAGATGTCCCGGTTATTCTCCTCGACCATTTTCATGATCTCGACCGCCTCGTCAAACCGGGAGAGTTTACAATAGACCGTGGCAAGTTCGAGGGCCTCCTGGCTCTGTCCCCCGAGGAGCCTTAGCAGTTCCTGCCGGTCTTTGTCCTGCCGGGTGACAAAGGCCCTCTCGGAAGCCGCCCAGCGGTTGGTGGGGTCTATCTTCTCCACTTCCTCGACCAATACCAGGGCCTCCCGGTCCTGCCCCTGGATGCGGCAGGTCACGGCCAGCAGGTTGCGGGCCGACAGGTTGTAGCCGCCGGCGCGCACCGCCTTTTTCAAATGATCCTGAGCCTTCTTCAGGTCCCCGCGACCGAAAGCCAGCCGTCCCAGCAGGTACTCGCGCAAGTGGTACCAGGCGCCGGTCGGTGAGATATAATAGAGGCTACGCTCGGCGGCGACGCTGTCCTGGTGTTCCATCAGCCCCAGGGCCAGATAGTAGTAAGCTTCATCCGCGTAAGGGTCCCGGTCGATCACCCGGTTGAGATGTGCCAGCGAGCTGTCTATTTTTCCGGTTTCATAAAAGTGGACACCCAGGTTGAGATGAGCGCGGGTGCACCCCGGATCCTGCGCCAGAACTTTGCGCATCAGCGAGATCGCCTCCGCCTCTTTCATCTCCTTGAACATGGTTTCAGCGTGGATTAGCAGCTCTTCACCGGTCATCTTCCCGGGGCTTCTATACGGCTTATCCAGTGGCAGGGTAAAAGGAGTGTACTCTTTCCCTCCCGGGTCCGTATCCGGCAGGGTGTAGTCCAGCACGGCGTCACCGGCGTTGTCAGTAACCCTCAAGCACAGGCCGGTAAGCCCGGCGCTGTCCGCGGCTATTCCGGTAAGTTTCCGGGTAAACGGTTTTCCCGGGGCCAGGTCCGCTTTCTCTGAGAAAATTTCCCTTTTCCGGACGGTCGCACTGATCGTGGCGCCCGGCAGCTTACGGTTGGCGGAAAGGCCGAGGCTCACCGAGGAGTTCTTACCCCTGGGGTCGGCCGCCACCTGGAGATTGAGCGCCACATCCAGGTTGGTCGTGGTAAATCCCTGGATGCCGGAGACCGGGAACCACCACTCGCTCCAGCCTTCACAGGCGTGCGGGGCCAGAAATTCGTAATGGCCGTCCCAGACATAGCGGCCGCTCTGGATTTCGAGGTAAGGGATACCGCTGTCCGTGTAGCCCCTGGTAATTGATTTTCCACGGGTGCCCAAACCCCAGGTCCAGGTCTTCATGCCCTGGACCACCCGGCGGTCGGCAAAACGAAAAGTCCCGTAATCCTGATTGAAATCATAGGCACCGAGGAAGTTATCGTAGATGTCGATACCGAATACTCCCAGCATATGCTGGTTGTTCTTGATCCAGCTATAGTCTATACCGCTGTAGTAAGGCCAGTCGGCCACCTCGCTGGTGGTATGCCCGATGGTCCGGGTCATCGGGTAGATGAACCGCGAGCCCTCGGTGACCGGCACGCCGGCATTGACCCAGAACATATAAGGCCGTCGAAAGTCACGCCTGTTGTAGCAGAACACGGTGAGCTCCATGGCCGCCAGTCCGGGGACCAGCCGGGCGATGAAATTCACTTTCATCCGGTAGAACGGGTCGATATTGCTCATCACGATAGATACGCTGCCGTCCTGGTGGCGCAGTACCCTGTTGAACCAGAGCGGCTCCCCGTACAGGGTGACCATATGCGTATCGTACGGCCCGGTAAGCTCGATATTTCCCACCGGCCAGGCATGCTTTGCGTTGACACCGGAGAACTTGAGCACATCGTTCTTGTAAAACACTTCGCGGCGGTTTACCTTATCATAGAGCGAATATATCCGGCCGCCGAAATCCGGCACTACTGTAAGCTTGAGGTATTCGTTTTCGAGAAAGATGGCTTTGTATTCGGCCGGTTTCGGTCCGCCCGGCTGGTAGGGCCGTTTGAACGGCGGCAGGGGATATTTGCCGGTAATTGCGGAATTTTCAAACAGCGGCGGCTCGAGCTCCCGACCGCTGAACTCGTAACTGTCGAGCCGGATGGTTCCCTCATAGACTGTGACTTTGTCGAGGGAAGTATTTTGCGCATAACCCAGGCTTGCCGAAACCATTAATCCCGAATACAGCAAACCTCTAACCGAGCGTTTCAGTATGGACATCTGACTCCTCTTATGGTAAAGTT
>CAZSTM010000388.1:0-4540 GCA_964609635.1 uncultured Gemmatimonadales bacterium | reverse complement strand
TTCCCTATTCTTTGCCAGTTCGCAGAATTTTTTCATGTCCTCAGATTTTTTGTAAGGCCCCATATGGGCAAGAAGCCAGCTGACCTCCGGGAATTCCTCAGTAAGCTCATCCATCATGTCGTAATCCGCCAGGTGAATCAGAACTATTCTGATTCCACAGTCCGAAGCTTTTCTCACCACCGCTCTGGTTTTTTCTTTTAAATCGGGACCACGGCTTATTTCACTTTGATGCAGTTTGATGCCTTTCCATTCCAGCTTCGAGATCCGCTCGAGCTCTTTTTCCCAGTCAGAGTCCTGAGTTCTTACATGTCCGAACGGGATAAAACGGTCCGGATATTTTTCACAGGCCATCAGTGTCCTGTCGTTCGATTCACGTGAAGGAGTCCAGACGGTAAAGACGACTCCTTTGTCGACTCCTGCATAATCATAGTGCACGATGATTTCTTCTATAATTCCCTCCCAGTAGGTCCCGTAAGCCTCGAGGTGCATGTGACAATCGATCACCACGCCCCTGCGGGAAGAGACCTTTGAGCAAGGAGCCAATGCGGAAGTAGCCAGTACTCCGGCGGCACCTAAAGAACTGCTGCCGAGGAACCGGCGTCTCGAATAATTTTTCTTTTTGCCGATCATAAGTTCCCTCCTTGATTGGAGCTGTTTAGTAAGACCAGCTTGTTATAAGGAACGGTAGATCCCCTGGAAGTATGATATCAAGATGCATCGTGCCTGCACCCAATAACGGTACCATTAATTTTAAAAAAATTCAAGCGCAGGATACTTGCCCGGATGACATAATCTGGTTTGTCATGAAGATAGTTCCTCCGGCATCTCCCTCAGAAAAGCTGTAAAATAGTATTGTCCGGCTCGCCATAAATAACAAGGGTTTGCTGGAAACTGCGGACCCTTTTGTGTTGGCATAAAAAAAATTCCCGACCTTTATTCCGGACTCGTTTTCGGGGGCAGGTCACACGTTCTCCGTAAAACAGAGAACTGACGGAAAAGTCAGTATTAACGGAACTACAAGTATCTTAAAACCTTCGTTTCCTCCTTTTGGCGTATAAACTGCCTGGTTTTAGCAATCTATGGCAAGTTATTCGATTACAAAATCTCGATTTGGTTACTTGACATAAGAAAAAGAACATACTACCATTAAAATAGGAGAAAATAAAAAACCGGGAAAAATGGACAACTATATTATATCAGTTTGTCGGCGGGGCTATCGTAGGCTGCTCTGCCTGTCAGCCTTAGTGGTTTCTGCACTGCTTATATTGTGGTTGATTTTATTGGGTTGGCCTACGATGCAGAGATGGCTGGGTTTTGAAGAATTACCCCACCAGAAGCACCTGCTCGTGCTTCCTTTCACGAACGTTGGGGGTGACCCGACCAACCAAGCTTTTTGTGACGGCCTGGTGGAAACTCTGACCGGTAAACTCATCCAACTGGGACAGTTTGAAGAATCTCTGTGGGTTGTTCCCGCCGCGGATGTGCGTGAAAGCGGTATTGCCGGCGCCGGCGCGGCTCTGCAGGAGTTTGGAGTCAATCTGGTTGTAGCCGGTAGTATGCAACGTTTCAGTGATAGTTTCCGCTTGAGCTTAAGCCTGGTCGATACAGAGACCTTACGCCGGCTCAGATCCAAGGTGATTACTGATCGGATGGACAATATTGCTGCGCTGCAGGATGGCATCGTCGAAAAACTGACAGAGATGCTGGACCTGGAGCTGCCTCTGGAATCTCAACGCGTGTTAACAGCGGGACGTACAAACGTGCCGGAGGCATACGAATTCTACCTGCAGGCCCGCGGTTACCTTCAAGGCTACCAGAAAGCTGAAAACCTCGATACAGCCATTGACTTGTTTGAACGGGCTATTGGTGAAGATTCCCTGTACGCCTTGGCCTGCGCAGGTTTAGGAGAAGCCTACCGACGTAAGTACGATGCCACCGGTAACCTTCAATGTGTAGAACTTGCAGTGGAGTACTGCAAACGTGCCATTGAACTGAATGAACTGCTGGCACCTGTACACCTGACCTTGGGCTTGATTTGCAGGAAAACCGGTCGATACGAAGAGGCGATGACTGAATTCCAGCTTGCGCTGGAGCATAATCCGGCCGACGCATCGGTCTATCTTGAACTGGCGGAGGTATATCTAGCCCAAGGCAGGGTTCTGGAGGCGGAATTGACCTATCAGAAAGCCATTGAATCGAAACCGGATTACTGGGCCGGCTACAACAGTCTGGGCTGGTTCTATTACACGCAGGGCCGCTACGAGGATGCGGCCGCGCAGATTCACCATGCAGTAGAGCTCAACCCCATGTACGCAAAAGGCTTTAGAAACCTGGGCGGGATTTACTTTTTACTGGGGCGCCGGCAGGAGGCCGAGCAGATGTATCAGCGCTCACTGGAGCTTAAACCGGACTACAAAACCTACTCGAATCTGGCGACCGGTTACTTTCATCAGGAGCGATATGCAGATGCCGCGCGGATGTTCGAAAAAGCCCTGGAGCTCAACAAGGACAACGATTACAGAATTTGGGCTTACCTGGCTTCGGCTTACTATTGGACACCAGGTGAACGGGACAGGGCCTTGATTATTTATCAACGCGCCATAACTATGGCCGAAGAACAGTTGAAGGTCAATCCACACGATCCGGAGTTGCTCTCCGACCTGGCACTGTATTGTGCAACAGCCGGAAAGCGTGAAAAAGCGCTGGCCATCCTGCAACAGGTTGTGGACTTGGAGCCGGACATCCTGCCGGTGATCATTCGTATCGGGCACACTTATGAGATGCTCGGCGAACGTGAGCCGGCTCTGAAGTGGATTGAAAAAGCACTGGAGAAAGAATATGAATCACTGAAGGAAATCGAGCATCTCCCGGATTTGAGGGAATTGCGCGCGGATGATCGCTTTAAGCTTCTGCTGCAGCGCATCGCGGATAAAACAAAAAAGATGGGGACTGACTGATGCCTGAATTTAAATGACTCCAGGTGTAGTCCTTTTTAACTTAACAAGGAGAGAATAAATCATCTTGGCGCCTGGCGGTCATTAATTAACTGCAGGCTGATGGTCCCTTATGTGTAAAATCTCAAACCATCCACTCCCAAGGAGGATGAAATCATGCCAAAACACAAGGTTAAAATCATTAAGAAAGATAAAAAAATTAGTCACCCTAAAGTTAGTGATAACGAGGCACATTTAAATGTATCAAAGTCAAGCGGTAGTGTCATTTTCGATGCCTCCGATAGTAAATCGATCATTTTTTTCCCGAATCCGATCCTTACGTATGATCGTCAACAGGCTCCGGAACAAGTTATTGAAGTGTCCAAAGGAACAACAAGTGCTGAATTATTTGTACATGGCAGTGCTAAGGAGGGTAAAGAATATTTTTATGCTGTCTGGGTCGATGAAGACAATGACTTTGTGAGGGTCCTCTCGTATCCATCAATTATTATTGATCCTTAATGGCAGGTTGCTAATCCTCTCACGGACCTGAACCGGCAATAGGCGGATAGAAAAAAAGGGCCGATGGTGTTTTTTTAAAAGCGCAGAACGTAGATTGCAAACGGTCTCCATGGTCAAAGCATCATTATGGCATCGGAGTTGTTGAATTGCTGCGGATGCCTGGGGGATCTTATTGCATAAAATTTACTAAAAATAACGCTTTAGCGGCCTGATCAGCAGCATTCCCGCCGGCACAGGCTGAAGTCCGGTCTATTACGGAGACGATTTCTTCCGTTAGAGATGTGAAGAGTTTTAGAACATCGTCCTAGGGCCCGCTTTTCAGGAAAGACTGTATCTCTTTGATATCTATAAGATACGGTCTTTGATTTTACGCCTCTCCATCGTGGACGCATTTCGAACATAATATCTGAAACCCGCCGGAATAATCTGTTTATTAGAAAAAAGTTCAGCCAAGAAGAATTTACCAATTGATTGACAGTAAAGTACCGGTAGGATATAATGAAAAAACGCTGAAAGGATTTTCTCAATGCCAGGAGGAGTACCCTGTTATAAAAAAGATCTATGCGTAAAAAGCAATCTCCGGTTACCCGGGGGAAGCAAGGCCACGGATCTTTCGAATAATCTCTCGGAAAGACAGTAAAACGCCTGAGGCCATAAATTTTTTGATCTGAAATTCAGAAATCCGCACTGACCCGGAAGATCCGCGGAGTTATGCGGTTTTTTATTTCTCTTATACTTCAAGAACCGGTATTGCCGATCTCGCGCCAAATTGAATTTAAGTTCTTTCTTTTAGCGAGTAAATTTTGTGATGGAGAGTTGGGGTTCCCTGCGGGGAAGAAAAATGAGACAAAAAATCATTTTTACCCTCATTGCGGCCTGTGCCTTTCTATTTGGCTTTGAAAGGTGTGCCTATCCCGAGATTTATCCCTTTAAGACTTACTCGGTCGATGACGGGCTTCCGGACTCTTATGTTATTTCAATCTTGCAGGATGGGGACGGTTACCTCTGGTTTGGGACTGCAGGGGGAGCCTCTAAATTCGATGGATTAAAATTCACCACCTACACCACCGAGGAACGTCCTGCGT
>CAZSTM010000387.1:0-4542 GCA_964609635.1 uncultured Gemmatimonadales bacterium | reverse complement strand
TTCGGCCCACCCTTGACAGCCATATACCCATGATTTTGGATTTTTTCAACACGCTTCTAGCTGAAAAAATTTTTCAGTCTGAGTAAAGGTCTATAACCGAAGAGTTCGGCTTTATTCGCCGGGAGTTGACACCACTCCGAGCCGGACTATTTACCCGATGAACAAGGGGAAAAAACCAAAACCGCCTGCATCGGCAAAAACGAAACGGCCCTATGTCGGGGTATTCTGGGAGTGCTGCAAGGTTTACAGCCGGGTCAAGCTCAATAAGAAAGGCACGGCCTATGTGGGATGGTGCCCTCGGTGTGCCAAGAGAGTCCAACTCAATGTCAGCCCGACAGGCACGAAGAGCCGGTTTTTTAACGTGGGTTAGACAAACCCCGGTAATAGCCGAAAACCTTTTTCAGGCCGCCGGCGATCTGGCTGACTTGTTCTGCGGTGTAGAATTCGCTCAGCGAGATAATAATCATCTCTTCGAGCATCCGCTCGGCGACCGGGCAAAGACCCTTGGGATAGAGAGCACCGGGAAATCCCGGTTCGGACTCAACCAGCGCCGGCAGGCGGAAAAAAGAACCGGCAGGTTTGGTAAAACAATCGTAGAGATAGACCGGAACTCCGCCGCAGTACTGGGTCCAGGCAGGTAGGCCCTCGGCTGCGAGAGCTTCGGTAATCTCGGCAGTCGGAGTATCGATCCGGCTGCGGTCTGCGCGAATGGCCATATACCACCAACTATGGCGGTAACCCTCGGGCACCCGGGGCATAACCAGTCCCGGTGTTCCGGCTGAACCGGCCAATAACTTATCAGCTATCTCCCGGCGGCGGGCGATAATACCGGCGAGTTTTGTCAACTGAACTCTTCCTACCGCCGCCTGGAGTTCGGTCATGCGGTAATTCATAGCGAAGACCGAGGGATTGCGTTCACCCTGCTGGCGATCATAGGCTTTGTCGGTGAAAAGGCGCATGCGCCGCGCGAGTTCCGGATCACGGGTAAGGCACATGCCGCCGTCGCCGGTGGAAATATGCTTGAAACCGTTGAGGCTGAAGCAGCCGATCGAACCCATAGTGCCGACCCTGCGTCCGCGGTATTCTGCCAGCCAGCTCTGGGCGCAGTCCTCCACCACGGCGATGCCGCGGCGGTCGGCGATTTCGATAATGGCATTCATTTCGCATGACAGGCCGGCCAGGTGGACGACCAGAACGGCTTTGGTTTTATCGCTCAGGGCCTTTTCAACCGAGTCCGGGGTCATGTTGTAGCTGTGTTCGTCGATGTCGGCGAATACCGGCCTGGCGCCCTGGGCCACGATGCCGATAACCGAGCCCATGTCGGTTACCGGGCTGGTAATTACCTCGTCTTGCCAGCCCACACCCACTGCGGCCAGTGCGGTGTGGATAGCGGCCGTGCCGCTGGAAGCGGCCACTGCATGGGCACAGTCGAAATAATCGGCGAACTCTGATTCGAAACGCCCGGCCTCGGTGCCGAATATCCGGCAGAGCGCCCCTGATTTAACCACACGCGCCAGGGCCTCTTTTTCGGCATCGTCAAAACGCAGCGGCCGGCAGCTTGCAGGATCGATGGGCGGCCGGCAGACCGGTTCACCGCCGGAGAGAGCAAGCCTGGTCATGGAGGCTCCTTAAAGGTTGAATTGGAAATTTAACATACAAAGCCGACCCGGGCCGGACAAATCAGTTGACCCGGCTGCTAAACTGGATGTCGGCCGAGAAACGCTTGGCTGTTCGGATTTTAAAGACTTTTTTAACCTGTGAGATGTAAAATATTCCGTTTCACCACCACGCATTCTCAACCCATAATCTTTTCACGGAGGAAAAGATGGCCGAGAAGCTTGATTCGATTCAGGGGCAACTGACTTTCAAGGCCCCGCAGTTGATGAGCGGTCCCAACGTTCACCGGCTGAAAAAAGAAATTCTCAAGTCCCTGGAGAGTGACGGCGATGAAATCGTGATCGATTTCAGCGAAGTAGCTTATATAGACCTTCACGGCCTGGTGCTTTTCAAGGACATCTGCGATCTGGCGCGTACCGCCGGCAAAAAGGCTTATGCTTATATGCTGCAGCCCCAGATGCGCGAACTGCTGTCCGAAGTGGACCTGCTGGCCGAAACTGAAGAAGAAAAGAGCGGTCATTATATGATCAAGACCGCCTGATTCTCTGTTCGGCCGATGCAAAATCATGACAGGACGGTCCGGAGATTTTTCCCGGCCCGTCCTTTTTTTATGCACCTTTGGTCTTTTTCTGAGACTAATCACCTCATCGAGGTACGGTCCAGACTTCGGTATTGAATCGCCTCGGCGAGGTGCTCCGGGGCGAGCTCCGGGCTGCCCGCCAGGTCGGCGATCGTGCGGCTTACTTTAAGTATCCGGTCGTGGGCCCGGGCCGAGAGACCGAAATGCGACATAGCCTGGCGCAGCAGAGTTTCGGTTTCGGCGTCAAGATCGCAGTGTTCGCGCAGCAGGGTTCGGCCCATGTGCGCGTTGCAATAGATTTTATCCTCCGTCTTGAACCTGTCAAGTTGGATATTCCTGGCGGCTTCCACGCGGGAGCGGATTGAAACGGAGGGTTCGCCGGGAGATTTTTCCGCCAGATGTTCGTAAGGGACCGCCGGCACCTCGATATGGATGTCTATACGGTCCAGCAGCGGGCCGCTGATATGGCTCAGGTAACGCTGGGTTTGTGCCGGAGTGCACCTGCAACTGTGATTGGGGTCTGTGAGATAGCCGCAGGGACAAGGGTTCATCGCGCAGGCCAGCATGAAACGCGCCGGATAGACAACCGAGATCATCGAGCGGCTGATGGTAACCTCGCCGTCCTCGATCGGCTGACGGAGCACCTCGAGAACGTTCTTATGGAACTCCGGCATCTCATCGAGGAAAAGTACGCCGTTGTGGGCCAGGCTGACCTCACCCGGTTTGGGGATCCGGCCCCCGCCGATAAGGCCCGCATCGCTGATAGTATGGTGGGGGCTGCGAAACGGTCGGGTAGCCACCAGGGACTGGGACCCTCCGGTCAGGCCTGCCACGCTGTGGATGCGGGTGGTTTCAAGTGCCTCCTCGAGACTCAAGACCGGCAGGATGGTTACCATCCTGCGCGCCAGCATGGTCTTGCCCGCTCCGGGCGGCCCGATCAGCAGGAGGTTATGACCCCCGGCGGCTGCTACTTCCAGAGCCCGCTTGGCATGCTCCTGTCCCTTGACCTCGCTGAAATCCACCGGGTAGCGGCTGGTAACATTGAAAAGCTTGGCGGGATCGCATTGCACGGGCTGGAGTTCTTTGTGGCCCGAAAGGTAAGCCACCGCTTCCTCGAGGCTCTCGATACCGATAACCTCCAGTTCGCCGACAATGGCGGCTTCTGCGGCGTTCTCATGCGGCAGCAGCAGGCCCTTGATCCCCAGTTTACGGCAGCCGGCGGCCAGGGGGAGCGCTCCCTGGATCGGTTTGAGGCTTCCATCCAGGCTCAGTTCCCCCAGTACCATGAAATCAGCCAGGCGTTCCGAACTCAACTGGCCGCTGGCTGCCAGCAGGCCGAGAGCGATCGGCAGGTCGAAAGAAGCTCCCTCTTTCTTTCGGTCCGCCGGGGCTAAATTGATGGTAACACGTTTCAACGGGAAGGAAAGGCCGATGTTGCCGATAGCGGAGCTCACGCGCTCGCGACTTTCACGCACCGCGTTATCCGGCAGACCGACAAGAGTATAGCAGGGTAATCCGGGGCTGATATCGGTTTCCACCTCAACCAGATACGACTCTATCCCGATGACCGAACCGGACAGGACTTTGCTCAGCAAAAGCTCTCAACCCCCGAGTAAGCATGAATGGCGAATACTTCTTTAGTGGTCTCGAACACCGGCAAGCCCTCCGAGACACCTGGGGGCAAGGTATCTTTCGCACCCCTACACTGTTTCGGTTTCGGAGAGTTCTTCCTCTTCGCCCTCCACACCAGGCTCGCTGCGGCGTTTTTCCATCAGGTCGATATACCTGGCATACTTCAAGTAGCCGACCACATTGACCAGGCGGGGGTCGTTGAGGGCGCTGACCATCCGGCACTGGCCCTCGATCATCTCTTCCAGGATGGGAGCCAGGTCCACACTTCCTCCACCGGAGAGCAGGATGAACTCCAGGTCCCAGTCTTCGACCCAGAGGCGCTCCAGATCGCTGACAATCGAGGCGGCTAACTGTTTCAACACCTGATCGCGAAGCTCGGTCAGCGAGTAATCCTTTCCGCGGATACGGATTTTCCCTTTCCTGACAGGGTCGAAAAGCCGGTAGAGCTCCACATTGACCCCGCTTTGATCGAGGATCTTCTTGCTGATCAAGGAAAAAGCTTTCGAAATCCCGGTGTCGGTGGTACGGCTACCGCGCTCGATATAGCGCAGTCTGTCGGTGATGGTATAGTCGGTGGTGCGAAAGCCGATGTCGATAATCCCGAATTTCTCTCGGGCCAGGTCGCGGTCGACTATCCTTCCGTGGTCGTTCATCAATAGATTGAATACCGCCCCGAACGGCTGAGGAAGCAGCCGGACGTTTCTGATAATCAG
>CAZSTM010000386.1:0-4556 GCA_964609635.1 uncultured Gemmatimonadales bacterium | reverse complement strand
GGCCTTGACGAGCAGGTTCGTCTTGGCGTCAGTCACGGCCTCCCCCAGCTCCCTGCGCGTCTTCGCGGCCCATCCCGGCGTGGCCGCCCGGCGGTTGGCCTCGTAGATGTCCTCCGGGACTTCCTGGCCGAAAGTCAGGTAACTGAGCGGCAGTCCCGATTCCCGGACCACTGAAACGATGGAGCCGAAAGTGAGAGTCTCATCAAACTTGGTGAACAAGAGACGCGCTTTCTGCTCGAACCTGAAAAGCTTTATGGTGCGCAGCAGGTCTTTCGACTTGGTGGTTATGCTCAAAACCAGGTGAACCTCATCCGGAGCCGCGGCCTTGATCAGTCTGCTCAACTCGCCGATAAGGCGGTCATTGAACTGGCTGCCTCCCGCGGTGTCGACCATGATCACTTCCTTGTCCTTGTGCTTGGCCACCGCCCTGGACATATCGCGCGGAGAATGGACAATTTCCATGGGGATTTCAGCAATCTCGCTGAAAGTACCGAGCTGCTGGGTAGCGGCAACCCGGTAGGTGTCCGCGGTGATCAGGGCCAGCTTATTGTCGCCGTAAAAATCCTTATTGGTAGTCAGTTTGGCCAGGGTGGTGGTTTTTCCAACACCGCTCGGTCCGACAAAGGCCAGTACCAGCGGCTTTTTCCCCCGTATCGGAGTCGGCTTGGCCACCTGTATCAGGGAGGTTATCTCCTGGATAAGATACTTTTCCACGCGCTCGGGATGAGTGTATTCTTCCTCGCTGAAACGGCCGTAGAGACGCTGAATCAGATCGCTGGTGATCTCTTCGGCCAGTTCGTTTTCCACCAGCCGTTTGTAGATGTCTTTCAGCGAGGCAGGCAAGGCGGGCATTCTCTGGTAGCGGATCTGCTCGGCCATCTCTCCCACGGTGGTCTTGATGTCCTGGAGCTCGCGCTGCAGCAGGCTCACCGAGCCGGAGTCCGGCTCGGCCGCTGAATCTGCAAACTGGTCGCGGATCACTCTAGAGAAATCCTCCTGCTTTTTTTCCATCACCGGGCCTTTATCAC
The DNA here is from genome assembly GCA_964609635.1 of uncultured Gemmatimonadales bacterium. Classification (GTDB taxonomy): domain Bacteria; phylum Gemmatimonadota; class Glassbacteria; order GWA2-58-10; family GWA2-58-10; genus JAFGTO01. The sequence continues at coordinate 3,528 of CAZSTM010000386.1, read as the reverse complement.
CCACGGTTATTGACAGGCGCGAACCTTTGGGTTTCTCCCCGGCCGGAGAACTCCTTTTGCGGGAGAGAACGCTTTCCTCGGTGGTCGCCGTCAATTCCACCATTTCCTTGCCCAGGAAATCCAGCAGTCCCCCACGGCTTATTTTCCTCGAGCCCAGGATCACGGCCTCGGAACCGAGGTCTTTTTTCATCTTGTCCAGGGCCTCTTTCATGGTAGGGGCCAGATATTTTTTCACTTTCATGTCGTCGCACTCGCAGTTTCAGTTTGAGTTTGGACAGTGCCGTAAGATTGAACCTCGACGGTTTGCGGTAACTCGGCGTAAGAGATTACCACGAGGTTGGGAAAAACGGGTTCGATCAGACGTTTAAAGTGATGGCGGATCGAGGGCGAACAGATCAGCAAAGGTTGCAAGCCCTCGCCGCTCATGCGCTCGACCAGTTCTTTCAACGAGGAGGTAAGCCCCTCGATAAAACGCGGAGGCAGGGCAAACTGGGTGCCGGTGGACACGCTCGACTGAAGTACATCGGCGATGGTCTTTTCAGCTTCCGCAGCCAGGGTTATGGTTCTCACCTTGCCCTCTTCATCCTGGTACATGCTGTAAATGACCCGGTTCAGGTTGTGGCGCACGTATTCGGTGAGCATGTTAATATCCTTGGTCTGCGCGGCATAATCGGACAGGGCCTCCAGGATGGTGACCAGGTCACGGATGGGCACTCGTTCGCGCAGCAGGTTCTGCAGCACTTTCTGGACCGAACCCACGCTCATCACGTTGGGAACTAGCTCCTCGATCAGGGTCACATTCTCCCGCTTGACATTGTCGAGCAGGATCTGGGTGTCCTGACGGCTGAGAATTTCGTGCGCGTGCCGCTTGAGAATTTCCATCAAGTGGGTGGCCAGCACCGCAGGGGCCTCGACCACGGTATAGCCGTTCTCCTCGGCCTTAGCCCTTAGATCCTCACCGATCCAGAGCGAGGGCAGTCCGAATGCCGGCTCCACCGCCGGGGTGCCCTCGATTTTTTCTTCCACAGTACCGGGGTCCAGCGCCATGTACTGGCCCACGAAGATCTCGCTTCGGGCCATCTCCACCCCGCGAATCTTGATCACATACTCGTTGGATTTAAGCTGGATGTTATCCCTGATCCTGATCGGCGGGACTATTATTCCGATCTCCAGGGCGCATTGCTTGCGAATCTCGGTCACCCGGCCCAGCAAATCTCCTCCCTGCTCGACATCCACCAGCGAGATCAGGCCATAGCCTATCTCCAGCTCCAGCGGATCGACCTGCAGGTACTCTTCGATCTGGGTACTCGCATCGGCCCTTTCTTCATCTTCGGCCTCGGTTTCTTCCTCGGCTTGTTCGGCCAGGCGAATCTGCTTTCTGGAACCTATACCCAGGCTCATAACCACGGCGGCCAGTATCAAAAAGGGCATGGTGGGCATCCCCGGGGTGAGGCCGAAGAAAAGAAGCACCCCGGCGGTAATGAACAGCGCTCTCGGCCTGGCTAAAAGCTGTTTCTGGATGTCGAAACCCAGGTGGCTCTCGCTGCTGGCGCGGGTAATTATCACGCCTGCGGAGGTGGAGACCACCAGGGCCGGCACCTGGCTCACCAGACCGTCACCCACAGTGAGCAAGGTATAAGTGGTTATCGCATCGGGGAAAGTCATTCCCCTCTGTGCAACACCGATAATAAATCCACCGATGATATTGATAAAAGTTATCAAAAGCGCGGCTATCGCATCTCCCCGGACGAACTTAGCCGCACCGTCCATGGCCCCGTAAAATTCGGCTTCCCGGTCTATTTTTTCGCGCCGGTTACGTGCCTCGCGATCATCGATCAGACCGTTGTTCAGATCGGCGTCGATGGCCATCTGCTTCCCCGGCATCTTGTCCAGGGTAAAGCGCGCGGCCACCTCTGCAATTCGGGTCGCACCCTTGGTCAGAACCACGAAATTGATGATGACCAGGATGGCGAAAATGATGATACCGACAATATAATTGCCGCCGACCACGAATGTACCGAAAGCCTGAATCACCCGGCCGGCATAGGCCTCGCTGAGGATCAAGCGGGTCGAGGCCACGTTGAGACTCAGCCTGAACAGGGTAGCCATCAACAGCAACCCGGGAAAAACCGAAAACTGCAGAGGCTCGGTGGTGTAGAGTACCACCACCAGGATCAGCAGGGCCAGCGAGATATCGAGAGTGAGCATCAGGTCCATCAGGATCGGCGGTATGGGGATGATCATCACCACCAGGATCGCCACCAACCCCAGGGCCAGCATCACATCGCTGTACTTGCTGAAAATCAAACGCGGCCCTTGTATCCCGGGCATAATCGGTTCCTCACGGTTAATACTATACGCTCACCGCTGAAAAGTCAAAACACGCGCGCGGCCCCAAGTGCGGCGCCACGGCGTGTGAATCAGAGTGAAAGCGTTTTTTTCTTCAAACGGAACACATAGGCCAATACCTCGGCCACCGCCTTGTACAGCCCGGCGGGTATTTCCATACCTATCTCGACAGTCTTATACAAAATCCGGGCCAAAGGTTTATTCTCCACGATGGGAATGTCATTGGCCCGGGCGATTTCCTTGATCTTCTCCGCCACCAGGCGGGCTCCTTTAGCAATCACCACCGGCGCGATCATGCTGGCCGGGTCGTATTTCAGGGCCACGGCCAGGGCGGTCGGGTTGGTCACCACTACATCCGCTTCGGTCACCTGCTGCATCATCCGCTTGCGAGCCACCTCCATCTGGATGCTGCGGATGCGGCTTTTTATCTGCGGATCTCCCTCCTGCTGCTTGCGCTCGTCTTTGACTTCCTGACGGCTCATCCGTAATTCCTTGGTATGCTTGTAACGCTGCCATAAGGTGTCGAGAATGGCGATAGCCAACAGAAGCAGCGCGATGCGGAGGCTGAGATTGAAAATCTGGTGCATCAGGTAGCTGAAAAACTGGCCTACCTCCTGATCCAGGAGCAGGATGTAATCCGCAAACATGCCCTTGATGGTCCAGACGGCAAGTAATGCTACGGCCAGCACTTTGAGAATAGTTTTTACCAGCTCCACCAGCGCCCTGGAAGAAGCGAAAACCCGTTTCAGGCCCTTGAGCGGGTTCATTTTTTTGGCTTTCGGCTGCAGGGGCTTCAAGGTAAAGTTCGGTCCGGACTGGCCCACCGCGGTCAAGATCCCCACCAACATCAGAAGCCCGCAGAACGGAGCGATGACTTTCAGCAGGAAAAATGAGGCGACCTCGGTATATTTCCGCAGATTATGTGGCCCGATATCTATGGTTACCGCGTTGTTGAAAATATAATAGCCCGCCTCGCTCATCTGGCGCCACATCGAGGCGCCCAGAAAATAGAGCGCCACGACCCCGGTCAGCAGGATCATCGCACTTCCCAACTCGACGGACTTGGGGACATTGCCTTCCTGACGGGCCTCTTCCCGACGTTTTTGTGTTGGCTCTTCAGTTTTCTCCTGAAAAGACTCCTCGTCAGCCATGGGGGCCTATCCCTTGTCAGAGTAGTCT